>JAEWMK010000399.1 GCA_023457235.1 Bacillota bacterium | reverse complement strand
CTATAATAGTTGTCATAATTCTTCTATGTTCGGATGAGTTTTTCCTAACAAAGTATAAAACGAAGGAAGCTGCAAAAGTACCTGAAATTAAATGCATTAGTACAATAAATTTCTTCATGAAAATCACCGCCTTTTTTGGAAGACTGAGTAGTATTTAGTATTAGTATTTGCCTATTCAGTTATGATATCCATAGAAAAAGCAAACATATATCAATGTTTGAGCAGAAGAAACAAGTGGTGAGTAGCTATGAATGACGGTGAAAGTTTGGATTTGAAATATTCTCCATTAATGAATTACCTTCCAAACTTGATGAAAGTGCAAAGATAATTAGTGAAAAACATATTATTTAGGATTTGATTTTCGGTTGCATTCTTTGAACGAGGAATCGTCTTTTGGTTCCAATGTATGAAGCAGAATGTGAAAGAATGTACCTAAACGAACGGGGGCAAGAGTGGAACAAGGAGTTGTTGATGTGGCAACTCCTATTGTGTTAAAGGACAGCATTAGTAGAAGATCGATGTTTAACTTGTATTCAACAATCGGGCCATTATCTTGAATAACTTGTTATCGGGTAAAGTGGAGTATTGGTTGTAGTTATCAATATCAAACAGTTTGAAACATACGTTTCTCTTTAACTAAGAAAAAACCTCTCTAAATTCCTGTTAATTACGGAATTTCACGAGAGGTTTGTTTCATATGTTGCTCTTCGAAAAATATTTCCGAGTATCTTCACGTATTTGTTTGGATAAGACACGATCAAGTTCTTCATTTAACCATGAAAGTGTTTTACTACGTAAATCATCACGCATTTTTTCTTCCGCAGAGAGCATAACTAAATTGATAGTGCAAAAGGAGGGAGCTGTACAGCAGTTTTCCCTATAAAAATAACTATTATCTTTAATATTTTTACATTGAAAAATAGGCTTAGGCCCCTCGACTGCTTCAATTACATCCCAAAAGGAAATATCCTCTGGGGACTTTGATAACCTATATCCTCCCTTTACACCGGGGACAGAACTTACGATACCAGCCTTAGATAATTTACCAAAAACTTTTGAAAGAAATGTCTCAGAAAGACCTTGGAACTCTGCCAAATCCTTTATCCCAACACTTTCATTAGAAGAAACATCAATTAAATAAACCAGACAATGTAAAGCATACTCAACTCCAACACTATATTGCATAAAACTCACCTACTTTTGATTAAGAATTCTTAAATTGTATCTTAGGAGTATTCAGAGTTCTAGTCAACATTTGACAAAAATAATTATAACTTATATTATAGACAATATTAATCGGCGATTAATTTGGTCTTTAATTAAAACCTATTTTAAGAAAATAGACAAACTAATAGGTGGAACAATGAATATTTTACAGTTAATTGCTCATCCTGATTACAACAATCAAAAAAGGGCAGCGAACCGTTTAGCAGATGTTGGATTAAAAACTTTACAAGAAAAATTAAAGGGTCAAGGAACAATCGAAGTATTAAATGTTTACGATCCAAATAATTTTATCCCACAAGTTACTGCTGACACTTTAAATCTTACTAATCCTAAAGAAATGACTGGTGAACGATTAAAAAATCATGAAGCACAACATATATTAATTAAACAATGGAAGTCAGCAGACTATATTTATAATTTACATGCCATTGCATAATTGGAATGTGCCTGCAAAGTTTAAAGACTATCTGGATAATATTCTAACAGCAGGTGAAACATTCAAATACACAGAAACTGGTTCAGTTGGATTAATGTCAGACGAAACTACAAAGGTCACATTTATCCTCACGAGTGGAAGTGAATATGATACTAATTACCGATATGTAAATTTAGATATTGCGCCACAATATATGCGCGGAGTACTGCACATGATGGGAATTAACCAAATGAAATTAATACGTGCTCAAGGATTAGACATGAGTACTAACGACAAAGAAGAAATAATAAAATTAGCTGCAAAAGAATTAGTAGGTTATATTAACTCAAATTCTTACAAGTAGAAATTCATAAAAAAATTTTCTGATGAAATTTTAAGATGCTAGCGTACAAATCTTTTCAAAGGACACAAAGTTTCTAGAACCTATTGATGAAATAAGGAAGCTTAGTTTTATACTAAATCAAAGGAGTTTTACTTAATGAGTCAAAGAGTTTCTTATTATGAAATTGCCCCCGATGGTATGAAAATTATGATGGATATGGAAAAATACACGAAAACGACAGCAATTGAACGAAAACTTCGTGAGCTTATTAAAATTCGTGTTTCTCAAATTAATGGTTGTGCATTTTGTCTAAATATGCATACAACAGATGCACGAAAAATGGGTGAAACAGAACAAAGAATATACTGTGTAAGTGCTTGGCAAGAGTGTGAATTCTATACAGAAGCAGAAAAAGTAGCTTTAGAATTGGCAGAGCATGTGACATTAATCCCGACAAAACGTGTTCCAGATGTGCTTTATCAAAGAGTGCGTGAACATTATGATGAGAACCAGTATGTTGATCTTGTTCTGATTATTAATCAAATTAACAGTTGGAATAGAATTTCTATTGCAATGGGAAATATAGCAACCTAAAAATAATTACTTTAAATCGCATTATCAATATTTATCATTAGGGCGCTTTTCTTTAATAAGAAAGTGCCTTTTTGCATGGACTTCTTTATCCCCTTTTCCCCTTACAATAGCAGAACGATCAAACTAATTAATACTATTCTTTTTTAATGAAACAATTTTTCCAATCCGACAACCTGTGGAAAACATAAATTCAAATAGAGCCTTTTCCATTGGAGTGTGGCAAGCCTATCGCAAATGCTCGGTTTCTCTTTCAGTTAAAAATTTTGGGATTCTCGTGCCAACTTTGGGTTCTTTTATTTTTCTCGCAGGATTTTTATGTATATGTACTTCTTCATAAGCCCACCGAAACAATGACTTTATTGAACGAATGCGATGTGCAAGACTTGCAGGTTTTAAGTTTTCACTTGATATAGCCAAGTATTCATTTATTTGTTCAGTGGTAAGTGAGTTAATCTTCACGTCACCAAAATGACGAATTAAAAGATCGGTCTGAAGTTTGTATGCTCTCAAAGTTTGTGGTGAGAATCCTTCAATTCTTTTATCTGCCTCGTAGAGTCCACGCTTTAGATAACAGCATAATCAATCCCCTCCAATTTATATGATTTTAGTGGAATTATTGCCAAAAGTAGCGAAAACGAAAACTAAAATAATCAGAATATTTAAGATGTATTTGCAGAATAGTCCAACAATCAATTGGGTATATATGGTAATCTGTATTAAAGGAGGGATTTGATGAACGACAAAGAAACTCCAGAGCAACAAAGAGAAAGATTAAGACAACAAGAAATTAAAAATAATCCAACAGGCAAGTTTAATGATTCTTTGAACAGAGCCAACAATGGCAATCTTGTCGATTTGGTGGGTAGTTTAGGTTGGAAAGGTACTGGAATGCTTATTCTTGTAATAGTAATTGGATTCATAATATATTCCGTCTTCTTTCGATAAACTGGTACTTTATCTTGAATAAGGAAAAGAACACATGTTCCATTAAAGAAGCAGGTTAATTGAAAAAATGCATATCTCGCTAAAAATGGGGTTGTTTTCATGTGGAGGAAGGTAATTTTTCATTTTTTCTTTATTGTGGGTATAATCCCCATTTATTTTATTGTGTTTTTTTAGGGATCGGAACTGTGTTTGCAGAAACCAATTTAGAACAATTTTTTTGTGAAATATTTATGTACGTCATACCTGTTATGTATTTGGTTTGTTGGATTTATTTCGGTATTAAAATACAAAAAAATAATTAAACATTCATTAAATTAAAGGGGGCGATAACTGAATAAAGCTGTGGCTTCTTCAACCATTGAGGCAAGGGAGGACAATTATGAAGAAAACAATTAAACTTCTTATTTTAGGGGTACTTTTAATATTTATGGTTATAGGAATAGTTTCTTTCTATTCTACATCCAAGACCGAGAACCAAATACCAATTGAGATGGTAGCTTTCAATAGTTTAACCGATGAAGAAAGTGCTTTAATTCCAGTAAGCCCAAAGGATTCAATCGTAAAACAAGTACCTGTTAATGATGATATAAAAGCATCAATTGATATAAATTATGACAAAGACCAAGTTTACTCTGTTACTTTTAATAACACTGAGACAGATACTACTGGAAACCTTGTAGTTTATGTTGGTTTGGATAAAAAAATGGTTCTTGGGAAAGGGTTTACTAGTAAATAAAAAGAGGTTCTTCTTGCGTTAACGGGGGCGCGCGACAAGTTCTGTTATAAGTGCTAACACGCGAAATACAGGAAGTTTATTAAATGAACTTCAACTTTGCAATGGAGGATAGAAATGAAGAAACCATGTTTTCTGAAACTATCCCGCCAATACTCCTGCATGCGTCATAATTTACAGATTATGGGATGTGAAGCACAGGTGGAGTCGGCTGAACAAAGGCTGTAGCCGTTCCTATGGAAAAGGTATGCCAACGGATATGCCGCGCGGCTGAAAAACTTAATATGGTGAGAATAGTTCCCTCATTAAGGAACTGACGAACTTCCGAAGGAAAGGGTCTAAAGTTAGACCATACGGAAACGTATGGACCATCTTACGATGGGGTGAATGGTGTAAAGTAAAAATGCCCCCTCTGAAATACGCTATACCGAACTATGGCGGTATCTAGTTCACAGGCTTAAAGGAAGCACCTACGTTAAGAACGGTTAGCTACATTGTAAGGTACTTGGAAAGCAAGGAACGTTGAAACAAGGGCTGTCACCTAAAACGTTTGCTATAAGACATAAGTCGAAGTGCATTTATCCTTGTGAGGGTAAGGGGTACGACTGATAAACCTTCTGTAATGGAATTGGAGGAACAGCCCCAAGTCTAGCGATAATGAATGATTATTTTCCAAACGTGAATTGCACCGGTCGGGTAAGAACGTGGGAACATCACCTCGAAGAGGGAGGTGCCACAGTGCAAACTTTAAGATATTGGGATTACTACGGAATGACAGAAACCTTTACGGATTTGTATGATAGTGCCAATAAGGGAGAATCTTTTAGATTTTTATATGATATTATCACATCTAGAGAAAATATCTTGTTAGCCTATCGCACAATAAAAACCAACAAAGGTTCAAAGACACCGGGAACAGATGGGAAAACCATTAAAGATATTGAAAAACTCTCAGAAAATGAACTAGTTACAGAGATTCAAAACAAACTAAAAAACTATCGACCCAAAAAAGTCAGACGAAAACTCATCGAGAAAGATAACGGGAAATGGAGACCACTTGGCATTCCCTGTATTCTCGACCGGATAATACAGCAAAGTTTCAAACAAGTTCTTGAGCCGATTGCAGAAGCACAATTTTATAAACACAGCTATGGATTTAGACCCCTTCGGTCTACTCATCATGCGATGGCAAGAGTACAATTTCTTGTTAATAGAGCATCACTGCACTATGTAGTGGATATTGATATCAAAGGATTTTTCGATAACATTAACCATACTTTGCTTATAAAGCAACTATGGAACTTGGGTATACAGGATAAAAAGGTTTTAGCTTGTATATCAAAAATGCTGAAATCCGAAATCGATGGAGAGGGCATACCAGCAAAAGGCGCTCCTCAAGGCGGGTTATGCTAAGCTTTGCATAAGGTGGAGTCATAAGTCCTGTTCTTGCGAACCTATTTCTTCATTACATATTTGATAAATGGATGACTATTAAACATCCAAATAATCCATTCGCAAGATATGCAGATGATGCAGTTATCCACTGCAAGACAGAAGATGAGGCAATAAAATTGCTTGAAGCACTAAACAACAGGATGAACGAATGTAAACTTGAACTACATCCAACTAAAACGAGAATTGTATATTGTAAGGATGCAGATAGAAAGGAAAATCACGAAAACATTTCGTTTGATTTTCTAGGATACACGTTTAGACCAAGACTGTCGAAGAATAAGTGGGGAAAACACTTTGTAAACTTTACACCTGCAATTAGTAATAAATCTAAGAAATCAATTAGGCAAAAGGTAAGGGATTGGAAGCTACAGTTAAAAGCTGAAAAGGACCTTATAGACCTATCAAATATGTTTAACTCAAAGATTAAAGGGTGGATTAACTACTATGGCAAGTTTTACAAATCAGAGATGTATTCAACATTAAGGCATATCAACAGAGCCTTAATTATGTGGGCACGAAAGAAATATAAAAGGCTCGCCCGACATAAGAAAAGAGCAGAGCATTTCCTCGGTAGAATTGCCAAACAAAATCCTAGATTCTTTAAACACTGGGAATTGGGTATCAAGCCCACGGCTGAATAATGGGAGCCGGATGAGTCGAGAGGTTCACGTCCGGTTCTAAGAGAGGCTACTGGGGAGGTTCCAGTGGTCTACTTGCCTTAAAATTCTCTGTCGAGATTGGAAAACTGCCCAAAAATGGTATCATGCCGTAAGGCAATACTTGAAAGAACGTCTGAAACTTGATATTTCACCGGAAAAGTCGAAGATTATTAATCTTTGGAAACACGAATCTGAATTTCTTGGATTCACTATTCGGGCAAATAGAAAAAGGAAAAAGCGAGTAGCACATACAGGTATCAAAACCAGTAAAAAGAAAAAAATAAGGGCCGAAGCAAAAAAACGATATTAAAGTTGAAAGCTTCACCGACCGCACAAAATGCACTACTATTTAATAGTTTTGTTTTAGGAATCCACAACTATTTCAATCGAGCTACACATGTCTATAATGAATTCTCACGTCTTGCCTACGAGTTGCGACCGTTTATTTACAATCGTCTAAAACCTGTCGGAAAATTTGAACATCCTACAAATCCACCACCAGTCTATAGGAAATTTTATAGTCTAGGGATTAAAATATTTAAAGTATGCGGTGTATATTTATTTCCTCTTGCTGATGTAAAGACGAGGAACAACATGAACTTCAGTCAAAGCCTTACCCCCTTTACAAAAGCAGGAAGAGGACGTATACCCAAACAGCTACAACCAGATATTCAGCGCGAAATTTCTTTAATTATGAAATCGAGCCTTCCGGCACGAAGTGTCGAATATTTGGATAATCGCATAAGCCGTTATAGTATGAATATGGGAAAGTGCGAAATCACCGGTACATTTCTATGCGCCAATGACGTACACTGTCACCACTATATCCCGATACATCTCGGCGGACTCGGCGGAAACGATAAATTTAATAATCTACGCATTCTTCATAAAGATGTACATAGGTTAATCCATCATACCGATAAAAAGACGATTGACATACTCATAATCAAACTTGGTATTACTAAGTCAATGCTTCAAAAGATTAACAAGTATCGTCAAATGAGCGGTTTGGAACAGATTTAATACCCAAATTCTATGGGTAACATGGAACTTATAATCTAGTAGTTTAGTTAGATGGAACGCGGAATGATGGGAAACTATCACGTTCCGTGTGGAGCAGGGGAAAAGCCGGAGATAACATCAAACGCTTACCTATTGCCAACTTTTCTGAAACAAAGAGGAAGGCTCATTTTACTATTTGGCAGAATAGTTTAATGATATGAGGGGGGGAAGTTGATATGAAAAATAAAAAAACATTAGCAATAGTGGCGATTGTTATTGTGTCTATTTTTGTTTTAGTAAATCTATTAATGAAGGATTTATGGGATGTTAATGCAGATTTATTGAAAGGAGAAGTGTTGTCTATTGAACAATCTGTTGAAACAGTAAACTTAACCGATATAACCCCATTTGAATGGGATGTAGTTTATTCCTTTAACCCCTATACATCCAAAGATACGATATATGAAACAGTTGGCTATAAATGGGATAATATCAGTGAAACAGTAAGTGAAGGAATGAACCAAATTGTATTTTTGAAGGATGAAAAAGTTGTATGTTATTTGTATGGCTACCCACAAAATATTGGATATGGGATATATTTTACTAGCCAAAATGAAACAGGGATAACTTCTTCCTCAGTTCTTAGTATTAAGGATGACTTGATATTTGAAGTAATAAGAAGTGACGATGTTGTGGTTTTATCGAATAATTAAGTGGCAAATACATATTCAACTATGAGGGGTGATTGTTCAAACAAGACAGTCGCTTTTTTACTGGTGCAGTTTTGTATAGAAAAAACAACTTTGCTATTATATTACCGGTTACTAAAATAAAAGCCATAAATGGAGGTGAATGTAATAAACAATTTATCGGAATTTATGAAAGTGCATTTTGATAATCTTAATCTAAGACCACCTCTATTTTACTTATGGAAATATGGTATCCGTTTTGAAATTTCTATGCTTTGGGTGGAACATGAGGATAAAGATAACCTTCAGCAAATAAGTGAAAGAACCGTTACGATATTTAACAAGGTGTTTAATCAGGAGGACGAAATACTCCTTATTACAGACATACATTGTGAAAAAAATAATAGTTTCTTGCAAATGAGACCGACAAAAGTTTATCAGAAATATATAAAGAATAAGGAGACAGTAAGAAAACTTCAACATAGAGTCTTGCCAAGTGTTTTTTTGGAAGATGAAGATGGAGAAGATTATGAAGAGATGGTCACGCATAGATTTGTTTTGTCCTGTAAAAAGCGTGACATTCGATATAAAGCACTCTTGACTGCCATAAGTTATGAGGATTTCCCACATCCAATGCAAATTCTAAAAGGATTCCCACGACATGGAATTGATATATATTTAGTCAATATTACAAAGAAAATGATTTACCACTTATATGATGACCGAGGTTGTGACGTTATTGCTTCTAATAAACAGGATTTATATCCGCTTTATCAAGAATGTAACGATTGGATATTGGACTATGACCGAGATGAAATTGAAAAAAGATTATTGAGCTAAAGGGGGCGATTGTTCAATAGAACAGTCGTTTTTTCACTATAGAGGTTAATTTATTATCGAATGTTCTAAATTTAGTGTAGAATTACCGAAAAGATATATTATTTATGAGGTGGGGGAAATTTTGAAAATATTTCATGCTACAATTGAAGATTTAGATGGCGTATCACATTTATTTAATTTATATAGGATGTTTTATCAACAAGAAGCCGATATAGAAGGTGCTAAAGCTTACATAAAGGAACGTATAGAAAGGAAGGACTCCGTTATATTTGTCGTTAAAGACGAACAAAACTATGTCGGCTTTACTCAACTTTATCCTACCTTTTCATCGATATCTATGAAAAGGGCTTGGATATTGAATGATCTATATGTTGATACAAAAGCAAGAAAACAAGGAGTAGGGGAAATGCTTCTGCATAAAGCAAAAGAATACGCTATTGAAACAGGTGCTAAAAGTATTAGTTTAGAAACAGCAACAGATAATTATTCTGCTCAAAGACTATATGAAAGAAATGGATACAAAAGGGATTGTCAATTTTATCATTATGAATTAGTTTTAGTCGAGATTGAATAATTTGGGGTGTGGTTGGAAAGCTATTGAAAAAAGGATATTTCTTTCGATGATTGGATTTATAACTGCCATTATTCTTTTTAATTTGTTAGCTTTTACAACCAATAAACGACTAAACAAAAATCAATTACTGCATATATGGACGTTTACAATCGCTTTCCAGGCGGTTACTGAGACCTATATAGACTTTAAATACCATGGATATTGGTACTTTACTAAAGAAATAAATTGGTGGGTGCTTCCAGCTTTCACTGTATTAATTCCACCTGTTAATATCATATTTTTAAATTGGTATCCATTTAAGCAATTATTTTACAAACAATTGCTTTATTTATTGTGTTGGGTAATAGCTATAACATTGTATGAACTCATTGCATTATTACCTGAACCCTGGGGTTATTTTCGCCATAATTGGTGGCGTATAGGGTATTCATTACTCGTTAATCCAGTTTTGTTAATCGCTGTTTTACTTTATTATAAATTGGTCTGTAAAATTGAAAGCCAAGCAATTAAATGAAATTTGAAAACAAGTGTCATAGTAGGCGCTGAAGAAAAAGGGCCATAGCATATTAGTTATATAAAATCTGTTAGGTCCTTTATTTGATCTAACTAATTGTGTAGAGAGGGCGAAGACAAGGGAAGGAAAGTTCAATGAAATGTTGGACAAAAAGATTGATTTACATACTTGGTGGAATCATTGTAGTTTTTTTATTGGTAGTCTTAGCTTTTAAAATAAATGTAATCCTTGATAATCACGAGCGGGAAGAAGCTATAAGCCAAACGCAACATTATTTAGAGGAAAATTATCAAGATTTGAAATTTGATATAAAAGAGATATCGTCCTCCACGGACTTTAAACATTATGGATATTTTGAGCATGCTGTAACTGTTCAAAACATTGATACGAAGGAAACTTTCATTGTTTTTTATGATAAAAAGATGAATAGAATGGAAGATTCAATTAACCTAGAAAAACAAGAGAGCTTTTTAGATTCTGTGATCAAACCCAAAATTGAGAAATATGTAGATGAGCATTTTGGGGAAACAAGGTTTATTAATGTAAGTTACGATATAGAGGTAGGAAAACCAACAATTGTTGTAGTATTTAATAAGAACCATCAGGATATAACTCAAACTGATTTTGATACATTTGTTATGTACATACAAAAATCTGTAGGGCTCGATCATGCAGATGTAATTGTTTATTATTGGACAAGAGATTTGTCTTTTAATAAAGAATTCTAAAAATTAGATTCCGCCTAATAGCGTACAAAAGGGGTCTTTTTCGTCCTGATCTAAATATAGGTAAAAGGGTTTCGAGAGGTGGGAGGACCGTTCGTATGAAGGCTGCAATGGTCATGTTATGTCTAATATGGGGATTTAATTTTGTTGTTATGAAACTAGGGAATGGTGTCTTTCCTCCAGGGGAATTTGCTACATTGCGGTTTTTGACCGGTTCTTTTGTACTCATAGGTGTGTGTTTGGTGAAAAGAATACCACTTCCGTCCAAATCCGATTTCAAGTGGCTGATTTTATGTGGACTGTTCCAAACAGCTTACTTCAATATTGCGATTCAGGTATCGCTTAACTACATAAGTGCCGGTCTTACTTCTGTTTTGACCTATAGTATGCCGCTTTTTCTATCAATTATGGCGCATCGGTGGATTCCTGGTGAACGATTGACACCAAGGAAGACATTTGGGATTTTGATTGGCATAGTGGGCTTATATACTGCTATGAATATCCATGAAGGAGGAGCCATTTGGGCTGTGTTATTGGCATTAAGCTCAGCTATTTCCTGGGCTATTGCTAACTTGCTTTTCAAACTGAAATTAAAACATTGTGACACCATTCAGTTTACTACTTGGCAAATGACGATTGGAGCCATTGGATTATTAATATATACTCTTTCATTTGAACACGGTGAAGCGCATTGGGGACTGATGCCGGTAATTTACATCTTGTTTTCTGGGGTTATTGCTTCTGCCTTGGCCTTTGTAATGTGGAATCATAT
>JAEWMK010000398.1 GCA_023457235.1 Bacillota bacterium | reverse complement strand
GACTTAAAGTTGATGTAGCTTCAATCTTCTCTTCTCTTATTGCTCCATGGTTAAAGCTAGTTAAGTTAATTAATGATTGTTGAATATTGGAAATTGATTTTTCCTGCAAATAGTGTTTTGTTTCATTTTGGATAACACTTACTACTTCATATTTATTAATAGGCTTTGTTATATAATGATCAATTCCAATGAGGTATGCTTCAGCAACCATGTCCTTTTGATCAACTTGTGAAATCATAATAATTTTTCCTTTGAAATGGGGAATAATTTTTCTAATCGTTTCTAAACCATCCCTTTGTTTCATCAATAAATCTATGAGTAATATATCAACTCCCTTTTCATTAAGAATCTCAGCATCCACTTTGATTCCATCATCGACCTCTCCTACTACCGTTCCTAAACCTTCTGAATCAATAATCTCTGATAGCATAGCTCGAATAGCAAATGAATCATCAACAATGAAGAATTTCATTTTCCTTCACCTCATATTTATTATTGAATTAACCGGGAGCGTGATAACGAAAGTAGTTTTTTGTATTTCTTCATTTGATGTCAGTTGAATCTGTCCCTTTAAGGCTTCTATCACTTCTTTAACATGTGATAATCCGATACCGGTTGATTGGCCCCCGTTAGAGTTATATTTTGTTGTATAGCCTGGTTCGAAAACTAATAGCTGTTTATTCGGTGGAATTCCAGGACCATTGTCTTCAATCTGGAAACGCACTTCTTGTCCAATTCGCTCGACTATGATTGAGATTTTTCCACTTTTCTCAATCGCTTCAATAGAATTGGTAATAAGATTGTTGATAATGGAGAGCACAATAAAGCAATTATATTCTGGATGCACTCCTACAATATTTTTCTCAAATGATATTGATTTTCCTAGCATTTTTGCATATCTTTGATTACCTTCTATCACTACTTCAATGATTTCTTCAATTTTTATAAATTCTGTCGAATGTTCCTTTACTTGCAATTTTGCCAAACCAGAATAGATTCTTTGGTGATCCTTTTTAATTTCATGGATTTCTCCAGCAATATGGAGAGCATCTTTTGCATAATGATTCCTTTCCTTCAATAAATTGCTGTATAAGTCATAGCATAATTTAGTTGTATTTTCCGAGTTCTTCATTGACTTTTTAAGTTGGACTTGCTCGATATATAAATTTGAAATAAGCAGGAGCATATCCTCGTTTTTCTGTTTATATATGGCCTCTGTAGCACTTGCCTCGCGAAGGAGGAAAAAGTTGAAAAAGCCTAAAACAAAAAAGCTGCGAATAAAACTAAAAATTAGCATTGTTATTAGTGTTTCAGAGGTAACCAGTTCACCTAAGATAAGATATCTAAATGAAACGGAAGTGATATTGGAGATGATTTCGATTATCATTCCATTTAAGGCAATAATAATCTGACGGTGATAATACTTTCTCGTTTTTAATAGATAAAAAAATAGTCCATATGTAAAGTAATAGAAAAAAACATGTGAATGAAAGTGTAGCATTTGAGCCCAAGTTAAATGTTCCATTTCCAGAATAGATAATATTGATCGAAATAAAACAACCGATACACCATCAAGTGCACCAGCCTGAATCGGTCTTAGTGTTTTTGACCATAAAAGGAAAAAGAAAAAAACTGGGGTTCCAAAGCTAATACGCACATTGTCATTTAATGGGTAAAACTGAAATTCTCCGCCAATACAGACTGCTATTATTACAATTATGTAGCTTATTATATTTTTCTTCATTCTAACCTCCGTAGAAGCTATCAACACGAGTACATATTAGTATCTTACTAAAGTTTTTGTTCCTTTTTCCGTTGAATATATGACAACATTTTGTACTTCGTTATTTCCTTGTTATTTTTAGTAGATTCTAGTAGATTGCTATTTACGATAAAGACAACTTCAATAAACAAATTGAATTTTGATAACCATAGGCTATGAGTTACTTTATGTAAGAAAAATAACGATGGAGATGATTAAAATGACAAACAACCAATTCAGAATCGAAAAGGACGCAATAGGGGAAAAGCATGTTCCACTTGAAGCGTATTATGGAATTCAAACTTTAAGAGCAATTGAAAACTTTCCTATTACAGGGTACCGAATTGAAGAGGGGCTCATCAAAGCGTTAGGAATAGTAAAAAAGTGTGCTGCACTTGCTAACTCAGAGATTGGGCAGCTGGATAAAAAGATTGCAGAAGCCATTGTCAAAGCCGCTGAGGAAGTGGCTGAAGGAAAATGGTCAGAGCAGTTTATTATTGATCCTATTCAAGGGGGAGCGGGAACTTCCATTAATATGAATGCGAATGAAGTAATTGCAAACCGTGCCCTTGAACTAATCGGAGAAAAGAAAGGTGCCTACAACGTCATTAGCCCGAATTCACATGTAAATATGGCACAGTCAACAAATGATGCTTTCCCAACAGCTATGCATCTTTCTGCTTTAAATGGCTTGGACAAGCTTGTCAAAGTAATGGAGAGCCTTTACCAAACGTTTATGAAAAAAGCTAATGAATTTGACGATGTAATCAAAATGGGGCGCACCCATCTACAAGATGCTGTTCCAATCCGACTTGGCCAAGAATTTAGAGCATATGCCCACGTATTAAGCAGAGATATTAAACGTATTAGTGAGGCAAAAGAACATCTTTACCCTGTCAATATGGGTGCAACAGCAGTTGGAACAGGCTTAAACGCAGATCCTGTTTATATTGGAAAAGTTGTCCAATACTTAGCCCAATATTCTAATCAACCGATTACACGAGTCGAGAGCCTAGTTGATGGGACTCAAAATACAGACTGCTACATTGAAGTATCTGCTGCATTAAAAATCTGTATGTTGAATATGTCAAAAATCGCCAACGATTTAAGAATGATGGCATCTGGTCCACGCTGTGGATTCGGTGAAATTAATTTACCTGCTCGTCAACCAGGTTCATCCATTATGCCAGGAAAAGTAAACCCGGTAATGGCTGAAGTGGTAAACCAAAGTGCATTCCAAGTAGTTGGAAATGACTTAACGATTAGTATGGCCTCTGAAGCAGGACAATTTGAATTAAATGTAATGGAACCCGTCATTATTTTCAACTTATTAGAGTCGATCAAGGTCATGACAAATGTATTGACTGTATTCAATGAATACTGCGTTAGCGGCATCACAGCAAATAGAGAAAGACTTGAAAACTATGTGAAAAATAGTGTTGGCGTTATCACCGCTATTAATCCGCATGTAGGCTATGAAGTTGCAGCTGGGATTGCGAAGGAAGCTATTGCATCAGGTCGTCCTGTTCGAGAAATTGTCTTAGAAAAACAGGTGTTAACAGAAGCAGAACTAGACATGATTTTAGATCCAATTAAAATGACATCTCCAGGTATTGCCCCAAAAGAAGCAGTTGGTGTGAATTAAAAATAATGATCTCATAAGAAGGAGCTTGGATATGAAGGGTTATTCAAAATGTTGTCAGGCAGAGTTGATTATTGAAGAGGGCGTTGAATACTTTCATGGTTGTGATGATGATTACGAATTAAAAATACCGTTTGTACTTTGTTCCAAATGTCGAACTGTTCAATTGCTACCTGCCAAGGCAGTGAATGATGAAGAAGTGGAGAAGCGTCTTTTAAAGGTGGCAAACTTATAGATTACAAGTACAGCAGATGCGGAGGACGTTTATTATGCTGAAATATGATGTAGTAGTAGTAGGAGCTGGCGGCGCAGGAATGATGTCTGCGCTTTATGCCAGCAAGGATCCTAGTTTAAAAGTAGCGGTACTAAGTAAAATCTTCCCTACTCGCTCCCATACGGGAGCAGCCCAGGGAGGCATTAATGCTGCAATGGGATATCGTGATGCAACAGACTCAGTAGAAAAGCATTTTCGAGACACCGTAAAAGGAAGCGATTTTCTTGCTGACCAAGATGCGGTTGAATTTTTCACCACGCATATGCCTGAACTCATCACTGAACTCGATTATATGGGGGTTCCTTTTTCGCGTGATGTAAATGGGAAGGTTGCCCAACGGCCATTCGGAGGAGCTTCAAGTCCAAGAACGTGCTATTCGGCGGATAAAACTGGTCACGTAATCCTTCATGCTTTATATGAGCAATGTTTAAAAAATAAAGTGAAATTCCATAATGATTGGTATTTACTTTCATTAGTTGTTGATAACGGTAATTTTCAAGGAATTGTTGCCATGGATATGCGCTCAGGCCTCATTCATGGTATTCAGGCAAAATCAGTGGTCATTGCCACAGGTGGATTTGGACGGGTCTATTGGAGCCGGACAACAAACGCCATCAATATGACGGGTGACGGAACGGCTGCTTGCTTCAATGTTGGAATCCCCTTAAAAGACCCGGAATTTGTTCAATTCCATCCAACAGGACTTGCGTCTACAGGCGTCCTTTTATCCGAAGCCTGTCGTGGTGAAGGGGGCTATTTACTGAATAAAGACGGCGAACGCTTTATGGCTCGCTATGCCCCGGAAAAAATGGAACTGGGCCCACGTGACCTAGTAGCACGTTCGATCGAAACCGAGATTAAAGAAGGTCGCGGCTTTGGGGAAGGGATGACTTCTTATGTCCTCATGGATTTACGCCACTTAGGTAAGGAAAAAATCATGGAACGGCTCCCGCAAGTGCGTGAGTTGGCACTAGATTTCGAAGGTGTGGACCTCGTGAAAGAACCCGTGCCGATTCGTCCAAGCTGTCATTATATGATGGGTGGCATTCATATTAGTGATTATCGAACTCTATCAACCCCAATTGACGGCATTCATGCAGCAGGTGAATGTTGTTCCGTATCGATTCACGGAGCGAACCGTTTAGGGGGCAACTCGGTTGCAGACGTAGTGTTATTTGGTAAGTATGCCGGTTTAGGTGCAAAAGATTCCGCTAAAAGAAGAACCTTTTCGTCAACGGAAAAACTAGAAGAGGAAGTAAAGAACTGGGTTGATAAATTTCAGCATATTCGCGAGAAAAAAATAGGTGTGAATATATTTGAAATCCGAGACAAAATGGCCGAGACGATGTGGTATAACGTTGGAATTTTCCGTACAGAAAAAGAGATGATGATCGCTCGTAATACGATTGAAGATCTACTCCATCAATATGAAGATGCTTATATTGGGGATGACTCTATTCTCTATAATATGGCGTTTATCAATTACATCGAAATTGGGAATCTATTAAAACTTGCCAAAGCTGTCGCGATGGGGGCGATTAATCGCAAAGAAAGTCGGGGATCCCATTCTAGAGCAGATTACCCTACACGTAATGATGAAGACTTTTTGAAACATACTTTGATTTATCAGGACGAAGAAAACTATCGGTTAGAATATATCCCGGTCAAAATCACGAAATATCAACCGGAGGAGCGGAAATACTGATGAGAAATATACATTTTAAAATCAAACGAAATGACACAAAAAATAGCTGGTATCAAGACTATAGTTTACCTTATGAAAAAGGAAAAACGATTCTTTGGGCCTTAACCTCGATTCGTGAGAAACTGGATCCAACCCTTGTGTTTACATCTGCCTGTCGCCATGCGATCTGCGGAAGTTGTGCCGTACAAGTAAACGGAAAATCATTTCTAGCCTGTAAAACGTCCCTTGATGAAGTACTAGATATCTTTAAGACCTACCATCTGACGTTTGAACCATTAAATAACTTCGAAGTCATTAAAGACTTAGCAATTGAATGGGAACCAAAGATGGAAAAAATGGAAAAAGTGAAACCGTGGTTAATCCCAACCCATCAAGGCAGTGTCGAAAAAGGATTTACCCAAAGTGAGGATGATTACCATAAGATCGCTTCACCAACAGACTGTATCCTATGTGGGATCTGTGCCTCTGAATGTAGTCAGCTGGCCGTGAATGACGGAACCTATTTAGAGCCGTTTATTTTGAACCGGGCTTACCGTTTTGCAGTCGATTCAAGGGATGCTGCGCCAGAGGAACATATTAGTCCCGTTTTAGAAAATGAACTATGGAAATGTATGCATTGCATGCAATGTGTGTCAAGTTGCCCAAAAGAAATTCCATTAACCGACCAAGTAGCTTATTTACGTCAAGCCACTATTCAAATGGGAGAAGTCAATAATCAAGGTGCTAAGCATGCTTTCGCCTTCCATGACGATGTTCGCAGCAAAGGCCGCTTGAATGAGACGATGTTACCGATAAAGACCGATGGCTTGTTTAAAACCGCCACAACGAAAATCCCATTTGCCCTTCGTATGATTAAAAAGGGGAAAATCAATCCACTTCATATGCCGAAAGAAGTTGAGGGAATTAGAGGCGTAAGAGAGCTTTACAAGTTTGCAGAGGAGGTTCGAAACTCATGAGATACGGATTTTTTCCAGGATGTACATTAGAATCAGCCGCAGGGGAACTAATGATTTCAACGATGAAGGTCGCTGAGGGATTAGGCATTGAATTAATTGAACTTGAGGGCTGGACGTGCTGCGGAGCTACTCATATTCAAGATGTCGATGATTTTTTAGCTACTAGTATCAATGCTCGTAATATTGCGTTAGGTGAAAAACTAGGCGTGGATAAGATTATTACCGTTTGTAATACCTGTACGCTGATGCTCCGAACAAGTAAAGCAAAACTTGATAAAAATGCCAAGCTTTGTGAAAAGGTGAACAAGAGTTTACGGCATAGCACAGGGATGAAATACAAAGGTACAACCGAAGTAACCCATTTATTATGGGCACTCATTGAAGACTACGGTCTGGACCGATTAAAGCAAAAGGTCAAACGTCCCTTAACAGGGTTAAAAGTAGCCAACTTTTATGGTTGCCATATTCTTATGCCGCCCAACATTATGGGCTTTGAAGATCACCGTAATCCACAATCAATGGAAATGGTGGCCGAAGCGCTTGGAGCAGAATGTGTAGATTTTGATCAGCGTCTTGCGTGCTGTGGCTTTCACTCTGTTTTCCCAGCTGAAAAAGAAGTCATGCATTTAACAGGAAAGAATTGTTTGTCACCAAAAAGTTCAGGAGCACATTGCTTAGTAACACCTTGTCCACTATGCCAAATGCAGCTGGATGCCTACCAACCAGATGCCCAGAAAAAATTCGAAGAAAATATCACGATGCCCGTTCTTCACTTACCGCAGTTAATTGGTCTTGCCTTGGGCTATTCACCAGAAGAACTGGCGATCAATCGCCATGTTGTCGATGCTATTCCAATGCTTAAAGATAGTTTACAATTAGTGTAAATGAAATATACTTATCATAAAAAAGCAAAACTAGTGGGGAAAATGGGCGGAGATAAATTATGGCTGTTAAATCTTCGTGATGATTGGATTCATGATCAGTATGCGGAAAGCTATATTTATTATGGAACGATTTATACGAAGGGAGCGCCATTTCCCCAACTATCTACATCGATAACTGGATATTTTCAAGATAGTGACTCACAAAAGTGGATTGAGGTACAAGAAGGGATTGCCTCCTTTATACCGGGAGAAGTTGACAAAGCATGGATCGATGCAACGGAAGGTATAGAGTTTGGATGGAAAAAAAGGTGTAAATATGTGTTGCAAAAAAGCTATTAATTTGTGAAGATTTAAAGACATTTTCCTTAGAAGCAGTGTGAAGATGACAAGTGTAAATTATAATAAAATTATTATAAGATATTGAAATCTATTATGCTGCTTTACCAGGGAGGGTTTAGAAAATATGAATATCGAGTTTTTAAGGAGTGTCCCTTTTTTCCAAAATGTTTCGGAAAATATTATTAGTACTTTAAGTTTAAAAGTGAAGACGGCAACCTATAAAAAAGGAGAGATCATATTTTCTGAATTTGATGAATCAAAAGCGATTTATTTTGTGAAAAGCGGAACAGTCAAAATAAAGAAGGTTAATTATCAAGGGAAAGAGTTGGTTGTTTGCATTAAACGGCCAGGTAATCTTTTTGCGGAGGTATCTGTGTTCAGTAAACCGGGCTCCACATATCCCGGAACAGCACAAACACTAGCTGATACAGAGGTATTATATTTGCTGGCTTCGGATGTAGAGGAACTAATGGGAACGAATCCAAGCTTTTCAGTTGAAATGATTCGCTTTATGGCGGGACAGTTACATTCATTTTCAAATATATTAGGGGATGTAGCTTTATTAGATGTCTATACCAAAACGGGTAAAACAATCGAAAGACTTGCGAATGATTTTGGAAAAAGAACAAAATGTGGTGTAAAAATTGAACTCCCGTTAACAATACAGGAACTAGCAAATATCATTGGGTCAACCCGTGAAAGTGTAAATCGGGTAATCGTGAAGTTAAAGGAGCAGGGGTCGATTACTTTTGATGATAAAAATATTGTGATTACGAATAGATGTGATTTCTGCAAGAGATTTGCGGAAACTGCTAGTTCTGTAAATTATTAAAATTCATATTTAGAGACCTTTTCCACCCAATAACGCGTAATAATCGACAATAACCAATGATAAAAGCTAAAAACTTCTTGCACAAACCGACGACCTTTTTACTAGAGGAGTATTATCCTTAAGTAGAGGTGAACTGTATGTATAAGACGATTACTTTACGAGTTTCCGAGGAAGAATTGCAAAAAATTGAAAGCTTGAGAGAGCAGCATTTTCAAAAGTTTCAATCACCCATTAGTCAAAGCCAGCTTATCAGAAATTTAATTCATGAAAAATTTAGTGAACCACTCAATAGTAAAATTGAAGTAAAAGAAAAAGAGGATTTATTTACTGAAAAAGAAATTGCCCATAAAAGAGACATTACAATTGTTGACCGCTTAAGGGAACGAAGATGGGGCCGGGTAAAAGATTAATTTTATACTATAGTAGCGAAGGTAGGCTCATGGAGTCTGCCTTTTTTGTTGCAGTTTGTCGAATTTCCGACAATCCTCCTTTTACTATAGAATTTCTCCACTTCGGTGAAATAAATCACGGTTTTACAACGAAAAATTATCTATATTTTCAGTAGAGGAAAGCAGGTGAAAATGTGGCTGGTTTTTCAATTTTTAAATCAAGTTCATATAGACTGGGAATTTCCTTACTATTACTTTTTACAGTAATAATAGGGAGTTTTTATATTATCTCATATTCGCTTTCTCAAGAAGAGAACGTATCCCATATGATCAATGTTGCGGGCCGGGAACGAATGTTAACTGAAAAGATGAGCAGGAAGGCTATTCAAATTGTTTTTATGGAGGGCCCTTATACTAAAAAGGAGCTTCAAGACTCAATAAAAAACTTTGAAAAAAATTTTTATGGACTAATGAACGGTAGTGACGAGCTTGGCCTAGTAAAGCTAAACGATAAAAAAATCCACGCTCAGTTCCAAAAGACAAGTGAGATTTGGAAAGGCTTAAAGGATGACTATCAATTACTGTTAATGGAGATTGATAAGGAGCGCCAAAAAGCCTTAATTAATGAAATCAATTTAAAAAGTATAGATCAAATTGAAAGTTTGGATAAGCTAGTTAGCTTAATTGAACAATCGGGTCGAGAAAGTTTCCGAGGGCTTAATTCAGAGAAGCTTTTTCTTATTTTTTCCAACGTCCTTTTGATCATAATTTTATTCATAGTATGGCGCTTTTTCCAAAATATAAAAAATATTGCTACTCATGATTATTTAACACATTTAACAAATCGCAGAAAGTTTGAATGTGAATTGCAGGAGGCTATTAAAAGGAAGGATAGTATTGCGGTTTTATTCATCGATTTAGATCGATTTAAATATGTTAATGATACACTTGGCCATAGTATTGGTGATCAGTTGATCAAAGCAGTGGCTAGACGATTAAAAGAAATTGTTGAAAAGGATGCGATAGTTTCTCGCCAGGGTGGAGATGAATTTACGATACTAGTTAGCTATAAAGATAGGGATTCCATTGCATCACTAGCGAAAGAAATGACTGAACGAATCAAGCAACCCTATATGATTGAACAAAAAGAAATATTAATAACCTGTAGCATCGGGATTAGTATCTATCCTGAACACGGAAATGATATTGAAACATTAATGAAAAATGCGGATGTTGCTATGTACTGGTCCAAGGATCAAGGCAAAGATGGCTTCTCATTTTATGAGACTCATATGAAAGAGAAATCAGTAAGAATTATGCAGCTAGAGTTGGAGCTACGTAAAGCAATTGATAATAATGAGTTCATTCTATATTATCAACCGAAGATTGATTTAAAGACAAATGAGATTTCTGGTTGTGAAGCATTAATCCGCTGGAACCATCCAACGATGGGGATGGTTTCTCCGGCCGAATTTATCCCATTAGCCGAAGAGACAGGGCTTATTAGTCAAATTGGAGAGTGGGTTTTAAGAGAGGCTTGTCTGCAAAATAGGAAGTGGCACGAGGCAGGTTATACCGATTTTATAATGGCTGTTAATATGTCAGCTCATCAATTTAAACAACCAACGATGATTGGGATGATCGAACGTATCTTACATGAAACGAATTATGAAGCAAAACATTTAGAAATCGAAATTACTGAAAGTATATCGATGCTGTCTGAAGAAGTGATTATGAGTCAGTTGCACGCTTTAAAACAATTAGGTGTAAGTATAGCGATCGATGACTTTGGTACAGGTTATAGTTCTTTAAAGTATTTAGATATGCTTCCGGCAGATGTTTTGAAAATTGATAAATCTTTTATCGATGAAATAGGACGGATGAATCACCTTTCATCATCGCTCATGACAAATGCAATAATTTCTTTAGCCAAGTCTCTTAAAATGAAGGTCGTTGCGGAGGGCATTGAAAATTTTGATCAGATTCATTATTTAAAACTCCACAACTGTGAGTACGGGCAAGGCTATTTAATCAGTAAGCCTTTACCAGCATGTGAATTAGAAATGAAATTCATGACAAATAATGAAAAAGTATTTTTGGCTGTCTAGCCTTATTGAGGGACTGTCTAAGTGATAGTTCTTTTTTCTTTGTCAAAAATACCCCCTTCCTGCATATATTGATGTAGATGTCTAGGTGAGGGGGATGAGACACAAAATGTACTATCGGCAAATTATGTATGTCGTGCAACCTGGGGAATCTTTATCTTCAATTGCACAGAAGTTTAACACGTCAGTCCAAAGTATTAAAGATGAAAACCGTTTAATGTCAAATGTTATTTATATTGGTCAACCACTAACCGTTCCTTCTACTTTAGAAAAAACGGTATATAATGTTCAGCCGGGAGATAGCTTGTATACAATTGCGGCAAGATTTGGCTTAGATGTGGAAGAGTTAAAAGGAATGAACCGCTTAGAGGATAATATTATTTATGCTAATCAACAGCTTGTAATTCCTGAGGAATTTAATGTTGACTACTATATTGTTCAAGCAGGGGATTCCCTGTATACACTTTCTGAACGGTTTGATACTACTGTTGAACAGATAAAGAATATGAATAATTTACGTTCAAACGTTATTTATATCGGGCAACGGCTAAAAGTATCAGAAGGATATGAGAGACAAACGGTATATACTGTTAAATCGGGGGATTCATTATACAGCATCGCTAACAGGTACAATACAACAGTTGAGAGTATAATGACTCTGAATAACTTAGAAAATATGGATTTAAATATTGGCCAAAAGCTGACCATCCCTGTATTTTCAGAAGTGGTTGTTAATGTTGATACAGCAAATGTCAGAGAGAGGCCTGGTGCAACCTATAATGTTTTAGCACAAATGGCTCGTGGTGCTAGACTGCCGCTCCTAGGCGTGCAAGGTGATTGGTATAGGGTTGCATTATTCAACGGAAATCCAGGATGGATCTCAAAAACGGTAACAACATTGCGTGCCTACGACGGTTCTGAACCAATTGTTCAAATTTTAGGCTACTATACATTGGAAGAGGGTCCGACGCTCCCGAGCTCTTATCAGTCGTTTGTTACTAACGTGGAACAAATCTCGCAGGCCGGTTTGTTCATGTTTAGAATTAGTAAAGATAATCCTACTACAATTGATAAGTTTGGGGAATTTACGGATGATGAAGTCCGGGCTGTAGTCGCTATTGGTCACCGCCATAATGTGAAAATGCTCGCCACAGTCCATAACCTTTTATATGATGAAGGTGTGGAGCTTGCCAAACGTGTTATTCATGAGCTTGTCTCATCTGAACAAAATATGAATGCTTTTGCATTGAATTTAGTTCGACTCGTTGAGCGCTATGGACTAGATGGTGTCGACATTGATATTGAAGATGTGTTAGAAGAGGACAGAAATCGTTTGACTCAACTATATCGTGTGATCGGTCGCGTCTTTGATGAGCGCGGATACTTCTTCTCTACCGCTGTACCATCGAAAACGGGGCCTAATGACCCGAGTGTTTTTGCGAAACCGTTTGACTATCCGAATCTTCATCAACCAACAGATCAGTTTGTTATTATGCTGTACAACGAACATGGCTGGCCTGGCAGCGGTCCGGGTCCGGTTGTTTCAATTGGACGGATGGAGACTGTTTTACGATATGCGATGACAGTTATGCCTAAAGAAAAGATCGTTGCCGCTGTTTCCGTATTTGGCTTTGATTTTAACCTGCAAACCGATCGTGCATCGTATGTAACTTATGACATGGCGATAAATTTAGCTAAGAAATATAATAAGGAGATCATTTTTGATAAAGAAACGCAAACCCCAATGTTTGCTTATACAGATGAAAATGGTGTTAACCATGAAGTATGGTTTGAAGACCGTGCGAGTATCCAAGCGAAAGTACAATTAGCAAACCGTTTAGGAATACGGGGCTTGGCACTCTGGAGATTGGGAATGGAAGACCCAGCAATTTGGACGATGCTTCGTGATGATGCTGTCGTCAGGAAACATGGGCTCGAACGATAATTTGATACAAAATTGAGAAACTGTGGGCACATGTTGCTTGCAGTTTTTTTATTTTTTTCACAGTTCCTTTATAATGGAAAAAGATGTAGTGTACGAAAAGGAGCAATTAAATGACTAGTCAAGATGAATTATTTATGAAGGCTGCAATAGCGGAAGCGAAAAAAGCAGAAACAATCGGTGAAGTTCCGATTGGTGCTGTTATTGTCAAAGATGGAGAAATCATTTCAACAGCATATAATTTAAGGGAAACCGAGCAAAGGGCTATCGCTCATGCGGAATTGTTAGCGATTGATGCTGCCTGCCAAAAGCTAGGGACATGGCGGCTTTCTGAAACTACTTTATACGTTACACTGGAGCCATGCCCAATGTGTGCCGGGGCTATCGTCTTATCAAGAGTTGATCGTGTAGTGTATGGTGCAAAGGATCCGAAAGGTGGCTGTGCCGGAACGCTCATGAATTTATTACAGGATGATCGCTTCAACCATGTGGCTGAGGTGACTAGCGGTGTGTTAGAGGATGAATGTGCTGCATTACTAAGTAATTTTTTCAAAGGGCTGCGTGAAAAGAAAAAACAGAAAAAAAGTACAAACAATTACCACCGCCTATCTTATTGATTTTTTGAGTAAAAGGCTATATACTTAGGAAGTCGTGCTAAGCGGGGAGGTAGCGGTGCCCTGTACTCGCAATCCGCTGTAGCGAGGCCGAATCCCTTCTCGAGGTTGGTAGCCGTAAGGCCTGCCTTAAGTAAGTGGTGTTGACGTCTGGGTCCTACGCAACGGGAACCCACGAACCCTGTCAGGTCCGGAAGGAAGCAGCAGTAAGTGGATCATCT
>JAEWMK010000397.1 GCA_023457235.1 Bacillota bacterium | reverse complement strand
GTAGATAGGTCTGAGGTGGAAGCGTAGCGATACGTGGAGCTGACAGATACTAATCGATCGAGGACTTAACCAAATAGAAAAGCGGAAGCGACCGTTTAGCGACGTATAAACTGGAGCGCATCGACTGAGATAAAGGAAACACGACGAACATAGTGAGTCGATGTTGACTTATCGTAGGGAGATGGGTGAAGTTTACGAGTCGCTGGGAGCTGTAGCTGGACAATGAAAGTGAATATGAATGCAGATTATCTAGTTTTGAAGGAGCAACCTTCAATTTAATACAATGTTTGGTGACGATAGCGAAGAGGTCACACCCGTTTCCATTCCGAACACGGAAGTTAAGCTCTTCAGCGCCGATGGTAGTTGGGGGCTGTCCCCCTGTGAGAGTAGGACGTTGCCAAGCAAACGAAAGAACAGCAGAGATGTTGTTCTTTTTTTGTGACTTAATAATGTAATAAAGGCTAATAAAGGATAATAAGCATCAATATTTGACAACAGTGTCTAACCAACAGAGCAATAAATAAGGTTGTTAGGCTTTTTCCTTTTTCCTATAGACAGACACAAATAATTCCTTTTTTCATAAAATAATAATAACTAACAGTTTTGGATAAAGTATTTCGCCTTTTCGAAATAGTGTATGAAATTCAAACTAATTGGCGATACTGAAACTGTGGAGGTGGACTGGATGGAATTAAACACAAATAAAGGTTCTGATGGGGAAACGTGCGTCATTTGTGAACAAAAGAAAGAAAAAGGCATTCATATATATACGCAATTTATTTGCAATGAATGTGAGAAAGAATTAGTTACAACGGAAACAAGTGATGAGAAATACAAACATTTTTTAAATCAAATGCGAAAAATTACAGAACCAATGTTAAATTTGAAATAAAACAGATCCATATTAAAATAGGATCTGTTTTTTTATTATCTATGCCCTAGCTGAAAAGAAATTTCCTTTGTAGTCTCTACTACCTCATGAATAATTTTTTCAAGTAAAGGATTTATGCGATCAGTTGGCCCTATGACACTAATTGAAGCATTGACTACTCCATTGGCGTCAAAAATTGGGGCAGCGACTCCGGTAACTCCTTCATTGCGTAAATTTGAGCTGTATTCATAGCCATTATTTCGTGCAGTTTGGAGTCGACCTTTAATCTCAGACGATGTTTTTAATGAATTTTTCGTAAATGTACGAATGTTACCTTGAAGTACCTCGTCAATAAAGGCTTCCACTTGAAAGGCTAAAATAATTCGAGAAGCTGAAGTCGCATAGAGAGGGAAGCGACGAAATGCTTCAACATTAAATCGGATTGGGTGTAAAGAATCTATTTTATCAATATATATTGCTTCCTTTCCATCCCTTATACATAAACAAACAAGTTCTTGAGTAGAATTTGCGACTTTCTTTAAATAAGGCTTAACAAAATCGGCTAAATCGTGATCTTTAATCACTTTGTTGCCTAGTTCAAGTAGTTTGTAGCCAAGCGAATATTGCTTGTTTGTAGGATTTTGCATTATGAATCCTTCACTTTCAAGCGTTGCAAGAAGATTATGTACGGATCCTTTTGAAAGATCCAAATGTCTGCTTAATTCACTCACACCCATTTCCTTTGGGCCATCAAGAAAAAGCTTAAGAAGTTTACAGCTGTTTTTAACAGATGATAAATAATTACTCATAAATTTTTCTCCCTTTTCTATTATTTAAAACTCCCATTCTAGGATTTCCAATAAACAGGCAACACTGTCATATCAAAAAAAAATAAAAATATTGTGCAATTCATAATATTTATGCTATTATATCACTATATTCATCTATAGTAAACACTGTTCATTATAGATGAACAAAAAAAGGGGGATAAAATATGAAAAAAACAGTAAACATTCTAGTTATTCTGGCTCTGTTTGGATTTTTACTAGCAGGATGTGGTTCGAAATCAAATGAATCAACGGCAAATGAACCTGCAACAAATACAGAGGAAACCGGGAATGAAGCAGCTACAGGAGCATTAGAGCCTGAAAACGAATTAATCGTAGCCGGAAACGGTGCGACTGTTGAACAGTTAATGAAAGATGAAATTTTTAAGCTTTTTAATGAAAAATATCCGGATGTTAAATTAACGTATGTAAGTGGAGTATCTACAGAAATCGTTGCAAAAGTAAAAGCTCAAAAGGCGTCACCGCAAATTGATGTAACAATCGTTGAAGGTGGGGAGCAAGAGGCTGGTCGTAAAGAAGGCTTATGGGAAACCCTTACTGTAGAAGATATTCCGAACTTGTCAAAGGTTGCTGAAGATTTAGCTGTAAAAGAAAATTCAGGTGTAGCGGTGAACTTTACACCAATGGGTATTTCATATAATGCAGCACTAGTTAGTGAAAAAGGTTTACCAGTTCCAACATCATGGAATGATCTAGCGAAGCCTGAGTTAAAAGGTAATATATCACTTACTGAAATTTCTAGTAACTTTGGCCGATCAACTACAATCATGCTTGCTTATGCAAATGGCGGATCAGAAACTAACATGGATCCAGGTTTTGAGAAACTGAAAACGATTGCATCCTACATGCCGACATTTGCTAAGACTTCAGCTCAATTACAACAAAATTTACAAAATAAAACAGCTGCTTACACAGCTTGGACAATGGCAAGAAGTATTGTTCAAAAGGATGCTGGAGTAGAACTAGAGTTTGTTATTCCAGAAGAAGGTGCTAATTTAGTGTCAAATGTTGCAACGATTGTTAAAGGTGCCAAGCATCCGAACGCAGCAAAATTGTTTGTAGATTTTCTATTGACAGACGAAGTACAAAAACTATACGGTGAGAAGCTTTATTATAATCCAGCAACTGATGTTGAGTTATCAGCTGAAGTAGCAGAATTATTAGACTTTGATCGTAGTAAAGTTGTTCCATTTGATCTAGAGGTAGTTGGCAACAGCACATCAGAATGGATCGATAGATTTAACCGTGAAATTGCACCAGAAGTAGGGAAATAGGTGATTAACTATGACAAAAAACTTTGATGTTGAACTTCAGAATATACAAAAAATGTTCGGCTCAAACGTTGTTGTTGATAATTTTAACCTACAAGTTGAGAAGGGAGAATGCATCTCCTTTCTTGGCCCTTCGGGGTGTGGGAAAACAACAACGCTTAATATGATTGCAGGGTTCTTAGAACCAGACCAAGGAGATATTTTAATTAAAGGGAAACGGATGAATGGAGTTCCTTCGAACAAGCGTGAGTTAGGAATGGTCTTTCAAACATACTCTCTTTTTCCACATATGACTGTTCAGGAAAATGTTGCATATGGTTTGAAATTGAAAAAGGTTGCAAAGGATGAAATTGCAAGACGAGTAAAAGAAGTACTTGAAATTGTGAAACTCCCTCATTTGGCAGAGCGTTACCCTAAACAGCTATCAGGTGGTCAAAGACAACGAATCGCCATCGCAAGGGCACTTGCCACTGAACCTTCCTTATTATTGCTTGATGAACCGCTAAGTAATCTGGATGCAAAACTCCGTGAAGAGTTACGAGATGAGTTGAAGAGGCTCCAAAAGGAAATTGGTGTAACGACTATATTTGTTACACATGACCAAGAGGAAGCCCTTTATTTATCCAATCGAATTGTTGTCCTAGATCATGGCAAGGTTGAGCAAATCGGAACCCCATGGGATATTTACAACAGTCCAGCTACAGAATTTGTTCATACGTTTATTGGTAAATCAAATCGAATGGAAGGGCGAATTCAATCACAGGAAGAAAATAAGCTTACCTTAATAACGGATTCCGGTTTTATATTAACTGGTATTCGTAGAGACCATAGCTTTAGTACTGATGAAAAGGTTTCAATTTATGTTCGACCTGAGAAGATTAATATTTCTAGAGAGGAAATCCCTTCTAAGGAAATTAATCAAGTTGCAGGTGCTGTCAAATTGACATCATTTTTGGGTGCTTATACTGAATGTGAAGTGGAGGTTGCCCATCATACAATAAGTGTACGGTTACAGGATTCCCACCAAGAAGTTCAATATAAGACGGGAGAAAAAGTATATCTTCAATGGAAGCCGGAGGATGTATTTGTATTCTCCGCTAAGGAGTAGATGTTATGAATGAGAATCGTAAACCATCGATTCAAGCCGTGCTGCTTCTATTGCCAGCAATCATTGTCATTTTAGGAGTTTTTGTTTTACCAATGTTTTATATATTCATACTAAGTTTTCAAAATGGGGAGGAACAATTTTCGTTCGGGAATTATCTTTTGTTCTTTCAAGATTCTTATTACCTAGGCATCCTTTGGCGTACGATAAAGGTTAGCTTGTTCACAGTTATTGCCTGTTTAGTATTAGGTTATCCTGTAGCACTGTATATGGCAAAAGCTTCAGCAAAAATGAGGGGGATCATCACATTTTTAATTATCTCTCCACATCTTGTAAGTGTTGTTATACGAAATTTCGGTTGGGTTGTTATTCTTGGAGAAACGGGTTGGATTAATACGACATTGCTTAAGATCGGCATTATTAATGAACCGTTAAAACTATTGTACAACGAATTAGGGGTTGTAATCGGATTAACCGATGCCTATATCGTATATATGATTCTTGGGATTGCAACAAGCCTTTATCAAATAGATCAATCACTATATAAAGCGGCCGGAATTCTTGGTGCTGGAACACTTCGTACATTTTTCTCAGTGACACTTCCATTAACACTACCAGGAATTATGGCTGGAACAACGCTTGTGTTCAGTCTTTCGATGAGTGCCTACGTTACACCTGCCCTAATGGGGGGAACATCAGTTAAGGTGTTGCCAATTATCGCATATGAACAGGTTATGGCACAATTAAATTGGTCGATGGGGGCTGCCATAGCATTTCTTCTATTAATGTCTACGGTTGGACTTGTGACTTTATTTACTCGTTTGGTTGAAACTAAAAGGTATAAAGAGGTGTTCTCATCGTGAAAAAAAATCCAATTCTCGGTATTATCACCTTTATTGTTGTCTTATTTGTCATTTCGCCGTTGCTTGTTATCATTCCGACATCATTAACGGCAGCTAACTATTTATCGTTTCCTCCTGAAGGATTTTCCCTTAAATGGTATGCCAAAATTTTTGATCGTCAGGAATTTGTAGATTCTTTTATATTTAGTTTGCAGCTCGCCGCCATAACAGCAGTTATTTCTACACTAATAGGTGTATTTGCGGGTCTTGCTTTGCATAAGCATAAATTTCGTGGAAGTGGTTTCTTTACAACATTACTTATGTCCCCACTAACCGTACCTGCACTTATTATCGGTATCGCAGCCTTACTATTTTTTACACGCATCGGACTTGCAGGTTCATTTCTTGGATTATTACTATCCCACATTTTAATCTCTATACCTTACGTTGTTCGGTTAGTATTAACAGGACTTAGTTCCTTTGATTACACGCTTGAACGTGCAGCCTATATTATGGGGGCTAAGTCGTACAATGTGTTCTGGGATATTACTTTTCCTTTATTAAAGCCTGCGATTATGTCGGGGATGATTTTCGCTTTCCTGACTTCTTTTGACAATGTAACTGTTTCATTATTCATGGTTTCGCCAAGTACTACGACATTGCCTTTAGCAATTTTTAGCTATATGCAAGAGGTCCTTGATCCACTTGTTGCATCAATATCTTCTGTTGTTATTTTATTGAGTTTAGTATTTATTATTATATTGGAACGCGTATATGGCCTAGATCGTCTTTTCGGCTCTAATTCGCAATCCCATTAATAGAGAGGTCATAGTTAATGCCACAACAATTATCGTTTTTAAATCGGGTCGAAGCTTATTTACCTGAAATACTCAATTTACTTAAAGAAAGTGTTAACATCGATTCACCCTCTGCGAGTAAGATACAAAATGATAGAATGGCAGATTGGTATAGTAAGCTTTTTACAAGTTTAATTGGTGGCAAGGTTCGTCGAATTGAGCATCCCGAATCAGGAGACAAACTACTTTGTGAATACGGTACAGGTTCTAAGCATATTCTTATCGTAGGTCATTACGATACTGTTTGGCCGTTAGGAGAGGCAAATCGAAGACCTTTCTATATTAAGGACCAAAAGGCTTATGGGCCGGGTGTTTATGATATGAAGGCTGGTATTTTACAGGCATTCTTTGCACTAAAGGTACTTAAGGATACGGGACGTTTCCCTGAAGGAAAAAAGGTGGTTATTCTACTGAATAGTGATGAGGAACTCGGGAG
>JAEWMK010000396.1 GCA_023457235.1 Bacillota bacterium | reverse complement strand
CAATGATGCCGCCAATCTCACGTTTCCCTATGCAGCAGATGCAGCAGGGAATGCAGCAATCACGGGGACTTGGTGGCATTTTATCAAAGCTTTTAGGAAAAGGGAATACACCTACGAATTTCGGGGGCTTTCCAGGTGGCGGTCCATTTCCGGGTGGCGGTTTCCCAGGTGCAATGGGCCCAGGCTTTAACTCTGGAATTGGCGGACAGCTTATGAATGGCGGTGGCTCAGGTCTATCAGGCCTCATGGGCAATTTTACTTCCGGCGGACTTCCAGGAATGTTAAATAATTTGCAGAGGGTCATGGGGATTGCCCAGCAGGTTGGACCAATGGTTCAGCAATACGGTCCCTTTATTAGGAACATGCCAGCTATGTTAAAGATGATGAAAGCACTAAACAGCTCTGACGAGTCAACAGAAACAGAAGGTGGAACAACGACAGAAATAGCGAACGAAGATGCAACGGATGAACATGAACATATAAATAAAGAGAAAGAAATCGAAAATGAGTTACCGGATTTTAACAGCATTAAGGTAGTCGAACCAATCAAATTAACCGTTAAACCATCAAAACCGAAGCTGTATATCTAGGACTTTCCTTTGTAATTCCCCTACTTCTATCATATAATTAGAAAAGCGTAAGCGACCGTTTAGCGCACAACAAAACTGGAGCACATCGACTGAGATAAAGGAAACACGATGAGGTACGAATCGATGTTGACTTATCGTAGGGAGGTGGGCGAAGTTTACGAGTCGCTGGGCGCTGGAGCTAGACAGAGAGGAGGAGGGGTCAAGGATGGAAGTCTTAAAAATTGCACCAAGAGGTTATTGTCATGGCGTAGTTGACGCGATGGTAATTGCCCAAAATGCTGCTCTTGATAAAAGTTTACCAAGACCTATTTATATATTAGGAATGATTGTTCATAATCAGCATGTTACAGAAGCTTTTGAGAAAGAAAATATTAAAACTTTAGATATAAAAGGTAGAACCCGTAAAGAACTTCTAGATGAAATCACTGAAGGAACCGTTATCTTCACCGCACATGGTACTTCTCCGGAAGTCATTCAAACTGCCAGAGACCGTGGCTTAACTGTGCTGGATGCTACTTGCCCTGATGTTACTAGAACACATGACCTGATTCGCAGTTCAAAAGATAAAGGATACCAAGTCATTTATATCGGTAAAAAAGGACACCCAGAACCAGAGGGCGCAGTTGGTGTTGCTCCTGATATCGTACATCTAATTGAAAATGAAGATGATGTTGAGAAGCTTGAAATAAGCTCTGAAAAGATTGTCGTTACAAATCAAACAACAATGAGTCAATGGGATGTTGCCGATGTTATGAAAAAGGTAAAAGAGAAGTATCCACATGCTGAGATTCATAATGAGATTTGTATGGCAACCCAAATGCGCCAAGAAGCGGTTGCAAATCAAGCTCAAGATGCTGATCTAACGATCGTTGTGGGTGATCCAAGAAGTAATAACTCAAACCGATTAGCCCAAGTATCAGAAGAGATAGCAGGAACTACCGCCTATCGAGTTGCAGATGTTACAGAAGTCGATATTAATTGGTTAAAAAATATTAATAAGGTTGCTGTTACTGCAGGTGCTTCAACACCGACACCAATTACAAAAGAGGTTATTGCGTTTTTAGAGCAATTTGACCCTAATGATGAATCTACATGGAATGTTGAACGTAAAGTAACAGTTGATAAAATTTTGCCAAAGATTAAGCGATAAGAGCGCATTTCTTTGAAATTAATAAAACGGGCTGGATATTGCGACGGAACTTGATTGGACAACGTTCATAGTCATGAATACATGCAAGCCAAAGTCTCTAGGCGTTAAAACACGAAGGTAGTCTCACTTCCTGAAATACCCAGATGTTCCTTCGTGTTAGCCTAGAGGCTTTAGATCTTATTCAAAATTTTGTTTGTCCAATCAGTTATTAGGAGCGATATTCAGCTTGGTTTATTCCTAACGCACAAAATTTGTTTTTACATAAACTGAAATGGATCAGTATTGATTTGTGATGTGATTACCGTTGTATCATATTTCTTTTCTTCCATAAATGAGCGCAAATACCGCTCGACTCCTTGCTTCATGACCTTCTCAACATTATGCCCAGGATCAACCATATTAAGCCCTTCCATCATTGCATCATGGGCAACATGATAATATATATCACCAGTTACAAGGACATCGGCTCCCTTAAATTTAGCCTTTGACCAAAACTTACCACCATCTCCGCCTATAACTGCAACCTTTCTAATCGTTGAATCCAAATTACCGACTACACGTACACCAGAAACATCCAAAGAAGTTTTAACATGTTCTGCAAATTCCTTTAATTTCATTTCTTTTTTCAAAACCCCGATTCGACCCAATCCAAGTGTTGGTCCTTTGTTTTCCAACGGATAGATATCATAAGCAGGTTCCTCATATGGGTGAGCCTTTAACATAGCATTAATGACCTTATTTTGAATTGAGCTCGGAAAAATAGATTCAATTTTGATTTCTGCCACATGCTCAAGCTTTCCTCGTTCTCCGATAAATGGATTTGCACCATCAGTGGGCAGAAAGGTCCCTATACCTGCTGAATTAAATGTGCAATGACTGTAGTTGCCAATATGTCCCGCCCCGGCACTACCTAAGGCGTTTCTCATTTTTTCAGCATGATCCTCCGGGACGTAGACTGCTAACTTCTTTAAGCTATCCTCATAAGTTGGAACTAATACTTCTGTTTTTTCAAGCTCAAGGGCTTCAGTTAAAAGATCATTTACGCCTCCAATTGCAACATCTAGATTAGTATGAGCAGCATAAACGGTAATATCATGTTTTAAGCACTTTTCAACAATGCGTCCAGATGGATTATCGGTGATAACTGTCTTTAATGGATTATAGATCACAGGGTGATGAGCGATGATTAAATCCACTTGCTTAACTATGGCTTCATCAACAACATCCTCTAGTACATCAAGTGTAATCATAATTTTTTTGATTGGCTTTTGCAGGGTTCCTATTTGTAATCCAATTTTGTCACCATCCATTGCCAACGATTTTGGTGCCAGTTTTTCAAATACTTGAATTACTTCCTGTCCGTTAGGAAATTTCATCTTTCAATACCTCCTCAACCATTTGTATCTTATTCATTAAGTCTTTTCTTTTATCGGCCGTATCTTCGTTTTGGGCTTTTTGATCGATTTGTTCGATAATCTTTTTCCACTTTAAAAGCTCATGCTTCCACTTTTTCTGGAATGCTTCGTTTTTTTCTTTCTTTAAAAATGGGCCAAGCAATAAGTCAGACTCCCTCTTCTCGTTACTATAGGGTGCTTGCGGGTTCCCTTTTTCGGCTACTAATATTTCATATATCTTCTGGTCTTCTTCTAAAATATGCTCTTTAATTAACTCCCAGCCATTTTCCAAGAGCCAAACCCTGATGCTTTTTGCACCAATATTCGGTTGTAGAATGAGGCGTTCTTTCCCATTTAATTTCTCTTTACCTGCTTCTAAAATCTCACTGATTAAAGGACCACCCATACCAGCGATGGTGATGACGTTTACCTCATCTTTTTCAATTACCTCTAACCCATTTCCTTTTCTAACCTTTATCCGATCATTTAAATTTAATTTTTCGACCTGATTTTTAGCCGATTGAAATGGTCCCTCGTTCACTTCGCCCGCAACAGCATAACTTATTAGACCCTGAAGCGCAGCAAAACAAGGAAGATAGGCGTGGTCTGATCCAATATCGGCTATTTTGGAACCGATGGGGATTTCAAGAGCAACCGCTCTAAGTCTATCCGATAACACTAGTTCGTTCACAATAATCACCAAAAACCTTTCAATATTTTCCTAAATCATATCATAAATTAGAAAATCGCAAGCGCCTTGCTCATCGCCGTACAAACTGGAGGGTACAACGACAGCGATAAAGGAAACTTGAATTGCGTTAGCAATTCTTAGTTGACTTATCGTAGGGAGGAGACCTGAAGTTTGCTAGGCGATAGGCGCTGGAGCTAGACAATGATGTAAAAAAAGCTTTCTACCTTTAGTAGAAAGCTTTTGAATTCTATTAGTTAATAACTATTTTTGTTCTGCTAACCATGCAGCAATTGTTTCAGCTTTTGCAGCATCTACCATTCCACCAGGCATAGCTCCTTGACCATTATTAATAATGTTTGCAATATCTTCAGCTGATAATCTGCTTCCAACTGTAGCTAGTTCAGGTCCAACTCCACCTTCTAAGTTTTGGCCATGACATGAAGCACAGCTTGCTTTTACCATACCTTCTGGATCGTCTGCTGCTGGTGCTGCTTGTTCAGTAGCCTGTCCTTTTTCTTCTTGGGCTGCTAGCATTTTGTCAGCATTGTTTAATCCCCAATAAGAAACAACAACCATTAAAACGATACCAAGAATAGCAATACTTGCTAATGGCATTAATGGATTTTTCATTTCATTTCCTCCTTATGTATGTAGTCCTTTTGTTTACCTATTCTATTACAACACTTTATATTTTACTTTAAATAACTGTTTAGTGAAAGGGGTTCTGTTAAGTTTCACGAAAAAAAATCTATTTTTATACTATAATAAGGTTATTTTGCTGAAACTTCTGATTTTCACAAGATAAAAGTATATGTAATCAGAAGAAGGGCGCTGGCAATTCCCGATATCGTTAAATATTTTAATCTTAGCCTGAACCCAAGGAATACCCATAATAAACAATTAAGTAAAATCATCAATATCAATCCAATTTGAGCACCTGAAAAGACTGTTGAAACGGTGCTTACTGAACCTAAAAATAGTATCAATATACCAGTAATGAGGGCAATATGAAAGAATATTGTATGGTTTTTCTTATAAAAGAAAACAGCACCACTGAAGCACATACCACCAAAAGCAGCAAATAGGCCTATTTGCAAATCAATAGATAGTTCAGTAAAATATATTACAATAAACGTCAAAATGAGCAAAGATATAATTAAAATATTGATTAGTTGAAATATAAAGTTTTTAAACGAAAATGATTTTTTTTCGGTTACTTCTTGTCCTGTTTCTGAACCTTCTGTATATAAGGTTATTAGAAAATCACAATATTGTTCTGGCAGTAAACGGTGTTCTTTCCAGTACTTTATTTCTCTAAGAACAATATTTTTTCTTGCATCATTCATGCATTGCCACCTCTAAAACAAAAATAGTTTACTTCATTATACATGAAGTAAACTATTATAGTGCATTATTCTAGAAAATCTTTAAGACGTTTACTTCTGCTTGGGTGACGAAGCTTACGTAATGCTTTGGCTTCAATTTGACGAATTCTTTCACGCGTAACACCAAATACTTTACCAACTTCCTCAAGCGTCCGTGTTCTGCCGTCTTCTAATCCGAAGCGAAGACGCAATACATTTTCTTCACGGTCAGTTAACGTGTCTAGGACATCTTCAAGCTGTTCTTTTAGAAGTTCATAGGCAGCTGCATCTGATGGAGAAGTCGCTTCTTGATCCTCAATAAAATCGCCTAAATGCGAGTCATCCTCTTCACCGATCGGTGTTTCCAATGATACAGGTTCTTGTGCGATTTTAAGGATTTCCCGAACCTTTTCAGGTGTCAGATCCATTTCCTCCCCAATTTCTTCCGGTGATGGTTCACGACCTAAATCCTGCAATAATTGCCTTTGGACCCGAATAAGCTTATTAATCGTCTCGACCATATGAACAGGGATACGTATAGTCCTTGCTTGGTCAGCAATAGCACGTGTAATAGCCTGACGAATCCACCACGTTGCATACGTACTAAACTTAAACCCTTTTCGGTAATCGAATTTTTCAACAGCTTTAATTAGACCCATATTTCCTTCTTGAATTAGATCTAGAAATAGCATACCGCGGCCAACATATCTTTTCGCAATACTTACTACTAGTCTTAGGTTTGCTTCAGCAAGGCGGCGTTTGGCTTCCTCGTCCCCTTTTTCAATGCGTTCTGCCAGTTGAATTTCCTCGTCTGCTGACAATAAGTCAACACGGCCAATCTCTTTCAAGTACATCCGAACAGGGTCATTAATCTTTATTCCCGGCGGAACGGAGAGGTCATTTAAATCAAACTCTTCTTCTTTCTCAAGTTGATTAAAGCTTGGATCATCCTCGTCATCCTCATCCTCATCTGACTGCCCGATTATATCAATACCTTTTTCACCCAGGTATTCATAAAATTCGTCCATCTGGTCTGAATCAAGCTCAAAAGCCGATAATCGCTCAGCTATTTCATCATAAGTGATTACTCCTCTTTTTTTCCCTTGTTGAATGACCTGCTCCTTCGCTTGGTCAAGTGTGATTTCTGTCTCTATATCTTTAGAACGAGCCCCTTTTTCAGCCATCAGTTCCCCTCCTTCCAGTAATTCCAACTTATTTCAATTGCTTCTTCATCTCGATGATTTTCTTTGCAAGCTGTGCTGCTGTAATAATATCCTGTTGCTTTAATGCCTCTAATTTCTCTGTTTCGATTTCTTTTATTTTTAACCATTTTGGATAATTCAACACCTGTTTAATGTAATCTGATAGTTCCTCATCGGAAATATTTATATTAATATTTAACATAGCAAGTTCAGATACAATTCTCCTAAGTTGTTCGTCCTCAATTCTTTGAAGAATGGCACCGACATCAGGAGCATTTCCTTCTTCAAAATAGCCATAAACAAATAGAGCTACAGCATTGTGAACATCTATGTTAAAAGAACAGCCTATTTGTTCTTTAACTTTTATAGTAATATCTTCACTTCTCAGCATATGGGCCAATAAAATACGTTCCGCATTATAATAGGCCGGTAAAAGCTTTTTCTTCGCCACTATTTTCTTTGTGTTATTGTTATTATTATTTCGATTAAAAGCTGAAATATCCTTGTTTTTTCTCAATCTTCTATATATTTGATATTGTTCACTTTTTAATGCATCCAATGAAATTGAAAACTCTTCTGATAGAGCTCTTAAATAGCGATCCCTTTCTACCGCTTTAGGAAGTAAACTTATTTCTTTTAGTACCTCTTCAATATACGAAACAAGTTCTCCTTCATCTTGTAGATTTTTACCTCTTCGTAAAAACTCTATTTTAAATACCATTAATGTTAGGCTTGTTCCAATTACATTATTTTGAAAACTTTCGTAGCCATATGTTCGAATATAGTCATCTGGATCAAATCCTTCTGGCATTTTTGACACTCTAACAGTACAACCGGCATTCGTTAAAACGCTCGCCGCACGGTAAGCTGCATTGATCCCTGCATTATCTGAATCGTAGCAAATCGTCACGTTTTCGGTATTTCTCCGTATAATATTCGCTTGTTCATCAGTTAATGAAGTACCTAATGAAGCAACTCCGTTTTCTACTCCCGCACGATGTGCAGCTATAACATCAACATATCCTTCAAAGAGGATCACCTGCTGCTTTTTGCGGATTTCCGGACGTGCAAGATGTAATCCGTATAATGTTTTACTTTTATTAAATATTTTCGTTTCAGGACTGTTTAAATATTTAGGCTCCCCTTCATAGAGTATTCGGCCGCCAAATGCGATAGTCCTGCCCTGGTTATCCCATATTGGAAACATTATCCGATCACGAAACCGGTCAAAATAAGTCCCATCACTATCCTTTCTTACTATAAGACCAGCCTTTGCCATCTCATGGAGATTGAAGCCTCTTTTTTCCAAAAATCTTGAGGCTGCATCCCAAGTATTAGGTGCATAACCAATTTTAAATCTATTAATAACTTCCTCTGTAAAACCTCTTTGCTGCAAATATTCAATTGCTACAGTCCCCTCTTTTGTATTTACCAATAAGTGATGGTAAAATTTTTGTAATAAGTCGTGCGCCCGAAACATTTCAGCGTAATCAGGGGATTTTTCAGAGAAAGGACTTCCCTCATTTTGAATCGGAAGATTAATATGTACTTTCTCAGCTAATGTTGCTGCAGCCTCCATAAAGGTGTAGTTTTCAATATTCATAAGAAACGAAAAAACATTACCACCTGCCCCACAACCAAAACAATGATATATTTGTTTATCTGCAGAAACAGAAAAAGAAGGCGTTTTTTCGCCGTGAAAAGGACATAGACCGAAATAATTCCGACCTTGTTTTTTTAATTGTATATATTCACTAATTACATCAACAATGTCTACCTTATTTCTAATTTCTTCAATGGTTTCCTCGGGAATACGATTTCCCATCTAGCATCACCATATTTTCTATCTTTAATATTTATTCTATCTCCTTATTTAAATTTCCTTCAAATTTCGACATTTTTCTTAGAAACTTTTTATAAAATCTTTTCTAGTATTTCACCATCTTTCTTAATTCTACATCCCTCCATATATTCCTTCTTTAAATTAATTATTTTATAATTTTGATTTTTGTCGAAAATCTTGAGAATTATACTTTAGTCTTTCTAATATAGTTTATTCTTTCATTGTCAAGTATAAACCAAAAATTTTAATTTAATCACAATTTTTTATTGTAATATAAAGTTATTAAAATTTCTAGGTATAAATCAAAAAAAATATCTCAAAATATCAGACATTCGTTAATCCATAGGCAATAATGATTGCTATATTGTACGAATGCATGACATTTTGAGATTTAAGACATTTTTTTAGCGTATAAATTTAATATTAAGTTTGCTGTTTCTTCTACGGCCTTGTCGGAAACATCGATAACTTCGCAGCCGATCTTCTTTACAAGGTTATCAAAGTACGATAGTTCCTCTTTAATTCGATCCAAATTAGCATAGCTGGCTGTATCGCTAAGTCCAAGCGATTTTAACCTTTCCTTTCGGATATTATTTAACTTTTCCGGTGTTATTTTTAAAGCAAAGCACTTTTCAGCCGGAATTTGGTATAATTCCTCCGGTGGCTCTACCTCAGGCACAATAGGGATGTTAGCAACCTTTAAACGTTTCAAAGCTAAATATTGTGATAACGGTGTCTTTGATGTTCTTGACACCCCAAGGAGGACGATATCCGCCCTTAAAATTCCACGCGGATCCCTACCATCATCATATTTTACTGCAAATTCAATTGCTTCGACCTTTTTAAAGTAATCTTCATCCAATTGGCGTACGAGTCCTGGCTCTTCCCGTGGCTTCTTATTATAGCTATCCTGCATCTGTTTAACCATTGGACCGATAATATCGACAGCAGGAACACCAGCTTTTTGGGCTTCGGCCATTAAGAAATCCCGCATGCTAGGCACTACCAATGTAAAAGCAATGATAGCATTATTTTCTTTTGCTAAAGAGATCACTTCACTTAGCGTTCCAGTATCTTCAACATATGGGATTCGTTTCACGTTTATTCCAAATGAATAAAACTGGCTAGCAGCTGCTTTTACAACGAGCTCAGCCGTTTCTCCAACCGAATCAGATACAACATAAACATTGGCATTTTCCAAAATTCCTCCATTCCTTTCCATCGTTAATTGTTTAAAACTAGATGATTAAAAACTAGATGATTTCATCTTTTGCTATATCTAATAGTACCTTTGTCATATTGGTTTTTGTCAGCCTTCCGATCACTTCGTACCCTTTTCCTGAAATTTTAACAACTGGAACGGCATCGATTTGTTTTTCAATGATCTTTTCAGCTACATCGATTATTAAATCATCTTTTTGACAGAAAGTTATATTGGGCAT
>JAEWMK010000395.1 GCA_023457235.1 Bacillota bacterium | reverse complement strand
TGCAGGAGCCCTATTAGGTCATTACATGATGGTGGTTAGCCCGGAACTATATAGTACAACTGTTTCTATTGAATATTTAGCGATGATTCTCGTCGGTGGTCTTGGCAGTGTATTTGGTTCCATTTATGGAGCGGTTTTCATTACCCTACTGCCTGTAATTCTACGTTCCGTGATCGAGGTCTTTAGCGGTATTTTCCCTGATTTAGCTGACCTTTTAAATGGTCTGAAGGAAGTTGTCTTCGGTTTGGTGATTATTATTTTCTTAATTTACGAGCCACAAGGATTGGCAAAAATATGGCAGAATATTAAGGATTATTTTAAATTGTGGCCGTTTTCGTATTAATTGATCTTTCTTAAAACAGGGGTAACCGATAAGTGGAAAATACAAAAACGCTTATCGTTATTTCAATAGCATAGTAATTTTTTAGAAAAAAAGGGGGAGCACGATGAAGAAGTTATGGTCGCTTGTTTTGATGGTAGTACTGGCAATTGGAATGTTAGTAGGATGTTCAGGTGGGGGCGAGAAAGCATCGCAAACGACTCCAACCAATACAAATGAAGGGGAAACAAAGGCTGAAGAACCAGCAAAAACAGATGAAGTTAAAGGAACAATCAAAATTGGTGGTCTTTTTGATTTAACGGGTGGTACGGGTGACGTTGGAACCCCATATGCCGAAGGGGAGAAAGCCTATTTTGAATACTTAGCAACACAGGGGCCTGTAAACGGCTATAAATTGGAATTAATCGGGGATGACTATGCGTATAAAATTCCCGAAGCAACAAAGCTTTATCAAAAATTAAAATCTAAAGATCAAGTAGCCGCGATACTTGGCTGGGGTACTGGAGATACAGAGGCATTACGTCAATTAGTGGCTGCGGATAAGCTTCCATTTATTTCAGCTTCTTATTCTGAGAATCTAAAAAATATGGAGGAGAGCCCATACAATTTCTTATCAGCTGCCTCCTACTCTGACCAAGCTCGCTCAGCATTAAAGTGGATTAAAGAAAATCACACGGAAGGAACACCAACAGTAGCGCTACTTTACAATGATACAGCATTTGGTAAGTCTCCAATTCAAGATGCTAAAGATTTTGCAGCAGAAATTGGAATTGAAGTTGTGGATGAGCAAATTGTTGATCTAAAATCCTTGGATGCAACACCACAATTATTGAATATGGAAAAGAAAAATCCTGATTATGCGATCATCCAACAAACTTGGGGAGCTACCGCTACCATCTTAAAGGATGCCAAGAAATTAGGGATTGATACACAGTTTATCGGCTTAAACTGGGCAACTGGTGAAGGATTGCTTCCAATCACAGGAGATGCTGCTGAAGGCTTTATCGGTGTCGTAACGCACGCATTCCCTTATGAAGATCTTCCTGGTTTAGCGGAAATTAAAACATTCCTTGAAAGCAAAGGGGAAAAGCTAGAAGACAAGAACCAAAAATTTGTCCAAGGCTGGGTTGCTGCCAAGATCATGGTTGAAGGTATTAAACTTGCAGATGATCCAACTACTGGTGAAGGAATTCGTGCCGGTTTAGAAAAAATCACAAATCTTGATTTAGGAGGACTAGCAGCACCAGTGACGTTTACTGCTGATAATCATGCAGGTACAAACCAAATTCGCCTTGCTCAAGTTAAAGACGGAAAGTTTGAAGTAATCACAGATTACATCGGTTACTAAGAAATCAATGGAGAGGGTGTTTCTACAAGGAACACCCTGTTTTTAAGATGGGGAGGTCAATCATGCTCACACTCAATAACGTTGAAGTTATGTATGATAAAGTCATTCTTGTTCTGAAAGGGATGTCAATGGTCATTCCTGAAGGAAAGATCGTTGCCTTATTAGGAAGTAATGGTGCTGGAAAAACAACAACACTTAAAGCCATTTCCGGTCTTTTAAAAAGTGAACGCGGCGAGGTTACTGATGGGCAAATCAATTTAAACGGAGAACGAATCGATGAAAATGGTGCCGAAACAATTGTAAAAAAAGGGATCTTTCAATGTATGGAAGGACGGAGAGTTTTTAAACATTTAACCGTTGAAGATAATTTAATTGCCGGTGCCCATACAAGGAAGGACAGGAAGCATTTAAAGGACGATATTAAAAAGGTGTATCATTATTTCCCTAAGCTTGAAATGTTAAAACATCGCCAGGCTGGTTATCTTTCCGGTGGAGAGCAGCAGATGCTTGCGATTGGTAGAGGCCTAATGGCGAAGCCAAAGCTCCTCTTATTAGATGAACCTTCTCTTGGTATCGCACCAATACTCGTTAAAGAGATTTTTAGTATCATTAAGCAAATTAATATAGAGGAAGGGACAACCATTCTTGTTGTTGAACAAAATGCAAATATTGCCCTTTCAATTGCAGATTACGGCTATATTATGGAAAACGGCAGAATTGTATTGGATGGCCCTGTTGACAAGCTTCTATCCAATGAGGATGTTCGAGAATTTTACCTTGGTTTAAGTGATAAAGGTAGAAAAAGTTATCGTGATTTGAAGTCATATAAACGTAGAAAGCGGTGGTTATAATGATCGAACTGCAAAACAAAATTTTGCATGCCTATAAAAACTCGGAAGGCTTTAGAAACCGTATGGTTGCAGCTAATCTAGAGCCACAGGACATAAGATCAAGGGAAGATCTTTGCAAACTCCCCGTCTTAAAAAAAGAGGACTTGCCAACACTTCAAAAGGAATTTTCCCCATTCGGTGGAATGACAACGATGGAAGCACCCGAAATGGTGAGAATCTTTATGTCTCCGGGCCCCATTTATGATCCCCAGTCAGTAGAAGAAGATAACTGGAGATTCTCTGAAGCTTTAGAAGCGGCAAACTTTAATGAAAATGATATTGTTCAAAATACATTTTCCTACCATTTATCACCGGCAGGTTTTATGTTTGATGGTGCGTTACGAAAATTAGGTGTTACTGTTATCCCGGCAGGAACAGGAAATACGGAACTGCAAATCCAGGTTATGAAGGACTTAGGAGTAACCGGATATGTCGGGACCGCGAGTTTCCTAACTATCCTATTAGATGCAGCTGAAGAAAAGGGGTGGAATGTTGGGACTGAATTGAAGCTTTCAAAGGTTTTTTTTACAGCAGAAATGGTCACTGCTGACATGAAGCTAAGATGTGAAAAATTAAATATTAACGCCTATGAAGGTTATGGTACGGCTGATTGCGGATTAATTGCCTATCAAGATAAACAGGGCCCAGGGCTAAAGTTAACCAAAACTGCATTAGTTCAGTTATGCGATCCATTGACAGGGCACGAGTTGCCACAGGGTGAGGATGGAGGTATGGGAGAAGTAGTAGTAACATTATTTGATGAAATATATCCGCTCATAAGATTTGGTACAGGGGACCTATCCCGTTGGGTAAAAGGTTTCGAAGGTCAAAGATTAGAAGGTGTATTAGGTAGAGTAAGTGATGGGGTAAAGGTGAAGGGAATGTTCGTCCGTGAAAAGCAATTAACGAATATCCTTCAAGAATTAGGCTTCCCAATCTATCAAGCTATTGTTTCAAGGGAAGACAACCAAGACAAGATTGAGATCATGATAGAAACTTCTGAAATAATCAGCGACGGAATCGTTGCGAAAATAAAAGATATTATACGCGTAACACCTATCGTTAAGGCTATTCCCGAAGGCTCCCTCAAACTGGATTCAAAGAAATTAATGGATACTCGAAAGTGGAACTAACGCAAAAAGAGTGAAAATCATAAATGAATATGATTTTTCACTCTTTAGCCATTATTTGCAATAGGCTGATCAACAGCATCAGGGTCAAATGTATTCGTTGCACTAACAGCATTATTTGCCATAACTAAATTCCCTGTATTTGCACCACCAGATCCAGAATAAGATTTAGAAATAGTTTTTGGAGAAAGGTAAAACGAATCACCGAAATGAACAATTCCATCTACTCGACTTATATTTATCGGTCCACCAATTACTGAAGGCATAATGAACATCCTTTTTAATACTAACTTAGTCCTATTATTAATATATGGAAATCCTTCATGAAGTGTTCGAGTATTTTAAGCATTAGCTTTCAGATAATTGTTGGGCATCCTGCTGTGTCTGAGCCGCTCCAATTTCTTCTTCCTCGACATTCATTAATTGACGAATATGTTTAATCCAAGATTCCCCTTCAATATGATTTGTTGATCCAATGTGAATAACACCCGAAAAAGAAGAACCAGTTATGTCTATTGAACGGACATGTATTTCTGAAGATTCATTGATTCTATTTATCTGTATCTGTTCTGATATATGCGGTCTTGGAATCAAAGTTAAAAATAGCGGATAATTAAAATGCCCTTCGTTTTCCAAAAATATTTCATGTTCCCGTTGGACGGCTAAAGCTTTTGAGTAAGGCAAAATTTGATTGGAATCTCCAATCTCAAGGACAGAGCTGTAGGCTAAAGAACGTATATTTAAATTATCAACAATTGAAAGTCTATAATTCAATAAATCACATCCAAGAAAAAATTTTTTCCTTATCCAAGTGGGATTAACGGAACAAATGGACCGATTAATAATGATTCTGGAGGTGTGTCGAAGGCAGATGCCATTGAAATTGTATTCGTATCGCCTATTAGAAACACCGAAGAGGTCGAAACTCCGATGATTTTAATGTCACCAACACATAGTTCACGGTTTATTACGGTATAATTCATCATTAAAAATTCCCTCCCATTGGAAGATGCTTAACAAAAGCATCGATAGCATTTATAATATCTTTTTTGACTGATGAAGATATAAATTGGATGATTTCCTCCATACTGCTGTCCCGTAAATGGTTTTGGGCTGCTTGATTTAAGTAATGCTGAAGGCGCGCATCCAGCTGCCTTTCAATATCTTGGATTATAAATGACCTGTAGGGACCGCCCAGATTCATGTTATATTTTGCGGCACATTCGTCGATATACTGGTGGCAATCCGTTGCCAAGAACTGCTGAATATCTTGTTTAAGTTTTGGATGAAGGTCAGGATGTTGCTGTAAAATTGGCATATTTGAAGTTAGATTCTGATTTACTGAAAAATTTTCGAATGCTTCTGGGTCGTTCATACCTTGAGGGGATAATCCAATATTTAATGTACCTTCTAACCTTTCAATTTTGAGTTGATCAAATTTATACTCAATTCTTTCTATATTAGTAGTTCGGCTTTCACGCAAACTGTTCACAGTTTCTTGGATAGTGGTTATTTCCTCTTTTAATTTTCCTAATTGCTCTTGTTGAGCTCGTAAATACGTATCAACTTGCCTTAGGTAATAATATATTCTTCCGTTATCTCCGTACATTGGCTTCACCTCTTTCCATCCATATCCTATGTTAGGAAACAAAATAGGTGAATGCCTATGCTGAGGTTAAAGGAACAACTATCTCAGATGGTTGTGATAATGGTTTTGCAGCAGGTGCTGGCCCTGTAAAACCTCCTGTATTAGCTAATTGGGAATATGGTTTAATAATCCCGGCGCTGCCGATTTGAAAGACGGAAGAATTTGATATCCCACCAATTTTTATATATTGAATGATGATGCTTTGATTTACATAAAAGTTCATATAATAAACTCCTTTTATGATTGTTTATAAGTTGAAGGCCATTGGTTGATCCACTGAATCAGAATCATAAGTATTTGTGTTGCTATAATGATTTGTTATTGTATGATAATCGCCTGTATTGAAGGACCCTGCACCAGAAAAAGTTTTGGCAGAGCTTTTTGGGGCGATTGTAAAGACATCTCCAATATTCAAAACCGCACTAGAACCGACACTTACGACATTAATCGCTCCTACAATAGCTGGCATAAAAACACCCTTTTATTTTAATAATGTCCAGCTCTAGCGCCCAGCGACTCGTAAACTTCGCTCATCTCCCTACGATAAGTCAACATCGACTCACTACGTTCAGCGTGTTTCCTTTATCTCAGTCGATGGGCTCCAGTTTTGTCGTGCGCTAAACGGGCGCTTCCGCATTTCGTTTAACTTGTTATATTTCTATGACTTTCACCCAGATTGTGTTCCATTATAAAAAATTATAGGAAGAGGACAAAATATTTTAGACATTTATTGGGTAATGTATGCTATATTTGTGTTAGAATTTTCTAAAAGTTCAACACAAGGGGGATTTTCATGTACGTACCAATGTTATTAAATGATTTTCTGGACCGCGCTGTTAAATTATACGGCTCTAAAAAAGCAGTCATTAATACAGACGGAAGAGAATACACTTATTCCGAGTTAAATGAAAGAGTGAATCAGTTATCACATGGACTACAGTCATTAGGGGTACAAAAAGGGGATCGTGTTGCATATCTTGCACCGAATACTTTAGAGATGTTAGAAGGATTTTACGGTGTTTTCCAAACTGGTGCAATTATGGTGCCACTTAACACCCGTTTAACTCCGGAAGACTATCTATTTATACTAAATCATAGTGAAACAAAAATTTTAGTATGTGATCAGGAATTATATCATCAGATAGCTCCGATTCGTGAAAAGTTGCAAACGGTTGAAAGCGTTTTAATCCATTATGCTGATGAGACTTGTGAAGACATCAACTACGACCAATGGTTAAGCGGATTTTCTTCCGATTGTTTTGATCGTCCGGAAATGGACGAGCAGGATGTATGTAGTTTGTTGTACACAAGTGGAACAACAGGAAATCCTAAAGGAGTAATGTTAACACACCGTAACAATTACTTCCATGCACTTTCAGTACAGCATCATCTTCGTGTTTCAGACAAAGATACATTATTGCACATTTTGCCGATGTTCCATGTAAATGGATGGGGGTCTCCATTTTATTACACGGCAAATGGTGCAACACAAGTAATGCTAAGAAAGATTGTACCGGAAACGATCATGGACTTAGTTCAAAAGCATAAGGTTTCTGTTATGCATATGGCTCCAACTGTATTAAATGGATTGCTGCAATATTATGATCAAAAGAAACCAACCTTTAATCATGATGTTCGCATCATAATTGCTGGTTCTGCACCTGCACCAGCCTTTGTAACAAAGGTTGAAGAGGAACTAGGTTGGGAGTTTATTCAAGTATATGGCATGACAGAGTCATCACCACTTAGCTTGTTTTCACCAATCCGACCAAATTTGGAAAATTTATCAAAAGAACAAAAGTATCGCTTAAAAGCAAAAGCAGGAATTCAGATGATTGGTTGTGAAGTAAAGGTTGTCAATGACCTAGGTGATGAAGTGGCTTGGAACGGCCAAGAAATTGGCGAGGTCATTACACGAAGCAACAGCGTTATGAAAGGCTATTGGAAGAACGAACAAGCAACTATGGAAACGATTCAAAATGGCTGGCTCCATACAGGCGATATGGGAACAATTGACGAATATGGAACAATTGAAATTGTTGACCGTAAAAAAGATATCATCATTAGCGGTGGAGAAAATATTTCTTCTATATGAAGTAGAGGGTGTTTTATATGACCATCCTAGTATTTTAGAGGCTGCCGTTGTCGCCTTGCCACATGAAAAATGGGGAGAAACTCCGCATGCATTTGTAGTAGTTAAGAAGGGGGAAATACTAACAGAAGAAGAGGTTATTCAATTCTCTAGAAGTAAACTTGCGCACTTTAAAGCTGTTACTGGAGTAACCTTTGTTGATGAGTTGCCAAAAACGGCTTCCGGTAAAATTCAAAAAATCCATCTCCGCAACCAAAAATGGGAAGAGAGTGGAAAAACGAAAGATGGTCGTTTTGTAAACTAATAAAGAAGATCAAACAGGAAGCAGGGAGTAGTTCGCTTGCTTCCTGTTTTTATTGAACTTATTTTTTGACATTTTTTTTTAATACTATGAAAATAGATATAAGATTGAAAATGATAGATAATCGGAATACCCGAGGGAGGTTATTGATTTGGATTTAGGATTGAATGGGAAAACAGCTTTAGTGCTGGCATCCAGTAAAGGATTAGGAAAGGCCATCGCTATGAAATTGTCAGAAGAAGGCGCAAATGTTATGCTCGCAAGTCGGAGTGAGGATGCATTAAAGACTGCTGCAGAGGAAATAAGAATGAAAACGAACGGAAATGTTCATTATACAGTTTGTGATATTACAAAACCTGCATCAATAAAGGAAACTGTACAGGCTGTAGTAGAGGCTTTTGGTCCTGTCGACATTCTTGTTAATAATGCGGGCGGTCCTCCAGCTGGTGGAATCGACAACTTCGAAGATGATGTATGGCAGCGAGCATTCGAATTGAATTTATTAAGCTTTGTCCGAGCTACACGTGAAGTATTGCCACATATGAGAAAACAAGGTGGCGGACGAATTTTAAATATTGCTTCCGCATCCATCAAAGAGCCGATCGATGGACTAATTTTATCGAATACATTCAGAAATGGCATTGCAGGCTTGGCGAAAAGTTTAGCTACTGAGTTAGGTAAAGATATTATTTTGGTTAATACACTTGGACCTGGTCGCATCGGAACCGACAGATTGACTGAGCTTGACCAAATTGGTGCTAATAAAGCAGGAGTGACACTTGAAGAAATGAGGGCAACTAAAGCAAAATCGATCCCACTTGGCCGCACCGGAAAACCAGAAGAATTTGCTAACATTGCCGTGTTTCTATGTTCACAGGCCAATACTTATGTAACTGGCCAAGCACTTTTAGTTGATGGTGGTTTAGTTCGGGCATTATAACAGACAATATTTTTTGAGTTTGAATCAACTACGTGTATAATGGTATTTGATTGTGAGTTACATAGAACAAATGTGGAGGGGAAATAGATTGATTCATGCGCACGTCACAACTTGGTTTATAGCGATAATTTTATTATTTGTAAGCTATTCTATGCAAAAAAAAGGGAAACAAAAACCAGCTAAAATTACAAAGATGATTTTACGTCTGTTTTATATATTGATTTTAGCTACTGGTGGACATTTATTTGGACTTTATGCTACCGGTCTAGGTGCAGGTATATTAACGTCTGCGGTATTTTGGAAAGCTTTAGCAGGTCTATGGGTCATTGCTTCAATGGAAATGCTCTTAATGAAGCAAGCGAAAGGTAAATCTACTGAACTATTTTGGATTCAATTTGTTGTTTCACTATTGATCGCGTTATTTTTCGGTTATGTTGTATTGTAAAAAAAGCTGCCAATCAGGCAGCTTTTTTTATTAAGCAATATAGGAACCAATGATTCGTTTGCCGTCGCTTAATGCGAACTCAAACCGGTCCTCAATTTTTTTGTCAGAATGCCTGGAAAAATAATGCTGAACAACACAAATTTGTTCTTCATTATCAAAGATTATGACGTTCATTCCCTCTTTACCTTGCCTCATTTGCAGTAAATCGAGAAAGTTATTGCAGAAAACACAATCATACAACGAGTAGGAAAGCGAGTTTAAGGTTTTTACAAAACTCATATAGGATTCTTCTGAAAGTTCTTCAATCAGTTTTTTAAAGGAATGGGTTAGGTTTTTTTTATATCGAATTCGGTCGCCATCTTTAAAATAATGAAAGTCGTTTTCGATATAAAGGAGACTATTATCAATAATAATTCCTTTCATCCACGTTCCTTTTAGGAATACCTCCAGTTCCACGGATAATTCTCCAAGTTCAAAGGCTTCTTCATTGATTTCATCGAAAAAAATCCATTCATCCCCGATTTGCTCTAGTGTGCCTTCGACAAAGGCTCTTTCTTGTACAGGAATAACTGCAAGTTTCCTATGTAAGTTCAATTTAAATTACCCCTTTTATAAACTTTTTTACTATCGTTTCACATTTTTTGTAAAAAAATACAAAATTTTAGGGGAGAAGTTTTTTGAACTAGATATTATTTAATGAGTTTTTAAAGGATTCAATGAACAAATGGATCGCTTCTTTATTTTCTGTATCTTTTTTATAGATTGCTGTTACTTTATTAGGAATATCTTCAATCTCTTCGAATGGTTTAATGCAAAGCTCGTTTGAATAATCTTGGTCTTTAATAAACAACTCCGGGATTATACTAAATCCCCAGCCATTTTTAACAAAGGATTTAATCATTTCAAAACTACCTACTTCCACCTTTCTTAAATTTTCAACTCCAGCGAGTTTTTCCTCGATCAGTTGCCAAAGTTGAGTGTGGCGGCGATAGCAAATCATCGACTCATTGTGTAAATCCTCTTTCACAATCACATCTTTTTGTGCCAGTTTATGATTTTTTCCAACAATAAATATAAGTTTATCTTCAATGATCTCCTCAACCATAAGGTCAGAAGTAGGGTTGGCATTTCTAGTAAAAGATAAGTCGACTTCACCAATGGTTACCTTCTCTAGTACTTCCGTTGTATCCTCTCCTTCTAATACTAAAGTTGCTAAATGGTTCGACATTTGTAATGTCTGGATCGTATCGAAAATAAAATTTGGTGAAAACCCTGGTGCAAATGCCACTTTAATTGTGGATTGTTTAAGAGCGTGTAACGCCTCTTTCGCTTCTTTTAATTGATCCAAAATCTTTTTTGTATAAGGATAGAAGGTTTTCCCTTCTTCTGAAATGCGCAAGCGTTTGCCAATTCTATTGAATAATTTGATATTTAACTCTGTTTCAAGCACTTGAATTCTTGCAGTGACAGTTGGCTGGGTAACATTTAATTGTTCTGCTGCTCGTGAAAAATTAAGTGTATGATAAACAGCTTGGAATGTAATAAGTTGGTCGAAATCCATAGAACCCACTCCTAAATTGTAAAATTATAAGTTTATTATAAAATTTTTATTTAAATAAATATAGAAAATTCAAAAAATTTTTAATTGGACGTTAAATTAAATACATTTTAATATAAAAACTATAAATATGAAAACTCTATGAAAGGAAGTATATGTATGATTCGATATAAAAAGTTGGGTTATGTAGCGCTAAATGTTTCTAATATTGAAAAGTCAGTAGAATTTTACCGGGATATCGTAGGGTTAGAGCTTGCCGAAATGAAGGAGGATATCGCATTTTTGAGATGTAGTTCGGACCATCATAACTTTATTCTTTATCCATCTGACCGGCCTGGTTTAAAGCGAGTTGCTTTTGAAGTAGAGGATGAGAATCAACTTATAATTGCTACCGAGAAACTAAAAAAAGCTGGTGTTACAGCAACTGAACTTGTTAAAGCGGAGTCAGATTCCTTATACCAAGGAAAAACGATTCGATTTTTTGAGCCCAATACAGGTATAACTTTTGAATTATATAGCGAAATTAAGCAACTAAATGAACCATATATTCCGAAAGTAAAAGGTGTTAAGCCTTCCAAAATCACACAACTAGGACATGCCGTTGTTGATGTGGAAGATGAGAAATTTGATGGTGCGCTTCAATTCTTTATGGATGTATTGAATTTCAAAGTATCCGACTTTTCAGGTGATAGAATTGGCTGGTCTTGGATGAGAGCGTTTCCAAATCCACTCCATCACACGTTTGCAATGGTACGGGGAACTGAAACAAAACTGAATCACATTGCCTTCATGATTGAAGATTTTGATAGCATCGGCATTGGCAGAAATAGACTAATAGATCATGAGATTCCGATTGTATTTGGCCCGGGTCGTCATAAGCCTTCAGGTAGCATCTTTTTATATTTCTTAGATCCAGATGAATTAACAATGGAGTTTAGTAATGGAATGGAGGAGTTCCCTGAGCAAAATCCAAGAGAACCAAGACTTTTGGAGCCAAATTTAGAAACATTGGATCTTTGGGGGGGAATACCTGACCCTCGTTTTGGTGCAGTGGGTGAAATCGAAAAAGGAAATTAACCTTATTGAGCAGAAAAGGAGCTAGGTTTCATGGCAAAAAAACGAGCAAGAATTGATATCCACACCCATATTATTCAAAAGGACTTTCCGGATTTTAGTAAAGTATATGGGGGTGGACGTTGGCCATATTTAGAAGCTATTGATGATGAAACAGCCAATATATTGGTCAATGGCAATATTTTCAGAAAAATTTATAGGGAAGCATGGGACCCTGAAAAAAGAATAGAAAGAATGATTCGGGATGGCATCGATATGGAGGTATTGTCTCCCATCCCGATCACTTTATGTTACTGGGCCTCTAATGAGGGCGCAGCAAAGCTTGCTAGAATTCAAAATGAATATTTAGCAGATGTAGTCAAAAAATATCCCACCCGTTTTGCGGCTTTGGGAACTGTTCCACTCCAGGATGTCGAATTGGCGCTTCTTGAGATGGATTATAGTATTCATCAATTGGGGCTAAATGGGATTATGATTGGATCAAATGTAAATGGTCTCGATTTTAATGATTCGAATTACCAACCGTTTTTTGAAATGGCGGAACAGTGGAAGGTTCCTTTGTTTATCCACCCATATGATATGGTTGGCAAAGAAAGGCATTCAAAGTATGGCATGACCTATACGGTTGGAATGCCGATTGAATTAGCTTTATCTGTAGGCAACCTTTTATCGGGTGGAATTCTTGAAAAATTTCCAGATTTAAAGATTTGTTTGGCACATGGCGGCGGGGCATTGCCATTTATTCTTCCAAGAATGGATAAAGGCTGGGAAACGTGGCCTAATCAGCAAAAGATTCCGCATCCACCAAGCTATTATGCAAAGAAACTTTATTATGATGCATTAGTATATGAACCGGAAAATATTAAGTATTTAATTCAACTGGCAGGATATGAGCGATTAATGATGGGGACTGATTATCCATTCCCTGTTCAAGAAACACCACCAGGAAAGAGCATTTTAGAAACAATTGGCTTATCTAATGATGAAACCGTCGCAATGCTAGGGCGAAATGCCCAAGCGTTTTTGCAAATTTGAAAACAAAAAATAATAAATTCTATTAAATGAGGAGGCAAATTATGAAGAAAGTAAAACATT
>JAEWMK010000394.1 GCA_023457235.1 Bacillota bacterium | reverse complement strand
GGTGAAATCCCGTGAATTGAGTCCGAACCTAGGGCAACTTCGGACAGAAAAGGTGAAATCCCGTGAATTGAGTCCGAACCTAGGGCAACTTCGGACAGAAAAAACGGAATCCCGTGAATTGAGTCTGAACCTGGGTCAACTTCGGACAGAAAAAGTGAAAACTGATGAATTGAGTCCGAACCTGGGTCAACTTCGGACAGAAAACGTGAAAACCGATGAATTGAGTCCGAACACGAACCGCCTTCGGACAGTTTTTGCAAAGCCGATGAGTCTTAAGTCCGACCCAACCCTCAAGCCCAACTTCGGCAAAACTCCCCCAAACCCACCCCCATAGCGAATAATGTTGTCGATATTTTTGGGTAGATTTCCCAAACAAAATGGCTTTATAATGTGAAACGATAGACAAAGTGAACATGTCTTAGAATTTGTCAATAATAGGTGGGGTGGTAAATTATAGTTGACAATTTGAGAAAGGCTCTTATATAATCACTCCGAGAAGGAGGCAAATTATGCTGAAATCGAAAAAGATGATAGTTGCCTTGTCTAGTATTCTAGCTATTATACTAATAGCGGTACTATCGTACGAGGGAACTAAGCAGCCGGTAACGGTTGTATTAGACGGGAAAGAGGAAACGGTACGAACCCATGCTGAGACGGTAAAGGAGCTTTTGGCAGAGCTTGATTTAGAAGTCTTGGAGCAGGATCGGATCACGCCTTCGCTGGATTCACCGATAACGAAAAATATGAAACTATCGTGGGACCCAGCCAAGCCTATTAGATTGATAGCCTGGGGAGAAGAAGAGACAGTTTGGTCGGCGGCTAAAACTGTAGGGGATTTTATAAATGAGCAAAATATTGAGTTAAGTGAACACGATAGAATTAGTCCAAGTAGGGATACAAAGTTAGATCAAAAAACAGAAATAATCGTAGACACTGCTTTTCTTGTAACAATCAAAGATAAAAATGAAGAGAAGCAAGTTTGGACCACTTCGACTACGGTCGTTGACCTTTTGAAGCACCAAGAAATTAAACTTAATGAACTTGACCGCGTTGAGCCAGAATCTAGCACTCAAGTCACAGAAAATATGGTTGTTAATGTTATACGCGTAGAAAAGGTCACCGATGTGGTGGAAGCACCAGTTGATTTTGCAGTTGTAACTCGAAAAGATTCATCCCTACCAGCGGGTGTAGAGAAGGTAGTCGATAAAGGTGAAAAGGGTTTGGAAAAGCAGACCTTTGAAGTTGTTCTTGAAAATGGCAAGGAAGTTTCAAGAAAGCTGTTAAGTACTGAAAAAGTTAGAGATAGTAAAGATAAAATCGTTGCATTAGGTACAAAACCAATTAAACAACAAGCGGCCCGTGGATATGATGGTCCCTCGACCAAGGAATTTTATGTTCAAGCTACCGCTTATACTGCATATTGTAATGGATGCTCCGGGAAGACTTCAACTGGAATTAATTTGAGGGAAAATCCGGATGCAAAAGTCATTGCGGTTGATCCTAGCGTCATTCCATTAGGCACTAAAGTATGGGTGGAAGGCTACGGTCATGCGATCGCGGCTGATACCGGCGGCTCCATTAAAGGGAATAAAATCGACCTTTTTATTGCTGACGAAAAGACAGTTGACAGTTATGGCCGTAAAACGGTATTAATTAAAATATTAGAATAACCTTATTCAATTCCACAGGGGACCCTTAAATCCTCTGTGTTTTTTGTTTTTAATTAGCTTATACTTATACATAGACGTTAAACGAGCATTTAAAGTTTCAAACTTTCGAGAGGAAAAATAATGAAATGGAAAAAATTAAAGAAATTATTGTGGTTGAAGGAAAAGATGATACTGTTCGGGTAAAAAGAGCTGTTCAAGCAGATACGATCGAAACAAATGGCTCTGAAATAAGTGAGGCAACGATTGAACAAATTCGCCTTGCCCAAAAACAGCGAGGTGTCATTATTTTTACTGACCCAGACTATCCTGGAGAACGGATCCGGAAAATTATATCTGATAAAGTACCGGGATGTAAGCATGCATTTTTGCCGCGTCACGAGGCCATCCCTAAAAAGGGAAAAGGTCTTGGTGTTGAACATGCTTCAATCGAAGCCATTCAAAAGGCTTTAAGTACAGTTCAGCAGGAAATGATTAATGTAGCAGAGGAAATTACCCAAGAGGATTTATTGGAAGCTGGTTTAATTGGGGAGACCCGTTCTAAGGAAAGAAGAGAAAAGCTTGGAATCATTTTAAAAATAGGGTATACAAACGGGAAACAGCTTCACAAGCGTTTAAATATGTTTCAAATTACGAAAGCAGCATTTTTAGAGGCAATAGTTCAAGTGTTACAGGAGGAAACAGAATGATGAAGGACATTGCAACACCGGTACGAACGAAAGCAATTTTGGAAAAGCACGGATTTTCTTTTAAGAAAAGCTTAGGACAGAACTTTTTAATCGACTTAAATATTTTAAACCGAATTGTCGATTTTGCTGAGTTGACGGAGAACAGTGGTGCCATCGAAATTGGACCTGGAATTGGAGCGTTAAC
>JAEWMK010000393.1 GCA_023457235.1 Bacillota bacterium | reverse complement strand
CGGTTGCATGGGCTGAAGGAAAACTTGAAAGAAAGCATTTTGCTAGATGGGCAGAAAATCACTATCACTACGTTGGGCCATTTGCGGATTATTTAGCATACATTTACGCAAATACTCCAGAAAAATATACAGATGCAAAGGACTTTACTTTACAAAATATGTACGAAGAAGAAATCGCAGGGGATCGCCATACAGACCTATTAATTCGTTTTGCTGAAGCTTGCGGAACGACTAGAGAAAGAATAGAAGATCCTCGTAATATGGCGCCGACTACACTTGGTTTACAAAGCTGGTGTTATAATGTTGCTCAAAGAGAAAACTTCGTTGTTGCAACTGCAGCTCTAGTTGTTGGATTAGAATCTCAAGTACCAGACATTTATCGTAAACAAACTCCTGCTTTACGTGAGGTATACGGATTCACTGACGAAGAAATCGAATTCTTTGATCTCCACATTGTATCAGATGAAATTCACGGTGAACGTGGCTACAAGATTGTACTTGAATGTGCAGATACTCCAGAATTACAACAAGCTTGTTTAGAAGCAGTTCGCACAGGAGCAAAAATGCGCCGCATGTACATGGATGGACTGTGGAAAACATACTTAGAAGAAGATTTAGGATCATTAATTAATGCTTAATTTTAAATTAAATATTCTGAATAATAAATAAACGCAAAATGTTCAGGCAGTTTCTTTTATAGAAGCTGCCCCATTTATTCGTATCATTGTCTAGCTTTAGCGCCTATCGCCTAGCAAACTTCAGGTCTCCTCCCTACGATAAGTCAACTAAGAATTGCTAACGCAATTCAAGTTTCCTATATCTCAGTCGAAGACCCTCCAGTTTGTACGGCGATGAGCAAGGCGCTTGCGCTTTTCTATTTAGAAAATGGATGAACTTGAAAGGATGGTCCGTTTGCTTACAACAAAAGTTGAAACCTTTAAAAACTATATTGGTGGGAAATGGGTAAATGCTGGCAGTCAACAAACTTTTAATAGTATTAATCCTTCAAATATAAATGATGTCGTAGGTGTATTTCAGGCATCAACTGAGGATGATGTAAGAACTGCAATTGACGCTGCAGCCAAGGCATTTCCCGAATGGTCAAAAACATCACCATCGAAGCGTGCAGCTATTTTAAACAAGGCCGCTGATATTTTGGAAAGCCGTCTAAATCAGATTGCTAGTGAATTAACAAGGGAGGAAGGAAAGCCAATTGGTGCGAGTAAAGGTGAAGTTAGCCGCTCAGCACAAACCCTTCGTTATTATGCTATTTCTGGACAGAACATGACTGGAAATACATTTGTAAATGATGACCCAAATATGAAGGTGACAACAGAACGTGAACCTCTAGGAGTTGTTTCAGTTATTACTCCATGGAATTTCCCTTTATCAATTCCAGCTAGAAAAATTGCTCCAGCCTTAATCACAGGGAATACAGTTGTATTCAAGCCGTCATCAGATACCCCTCTTATCGCCTATCGATTAGTGGAAGCTTTGCATGAAGCGGGCATTCCAGAGGGTGTTATTAATTTTATCACTGGTTCTTCAAGAGATGTTGGCAATCTATTAGTTACTCATCCGGCAGTACGCGCGGTAACTTTTACAGGTTCAACGGGTGCAGGAGAGGACATCCATCGCCAGTCTTCCTTAACTACGAGAACACAAATGGAGCTTGGTGGTAAAAATCCATTGATTGTAATGGAAGATGCTGATATGGAGTTAGCAGCAACACTCACTGTGAATGGTGGTTTTTCATTAACAGGTCAAGCTTGTACAGGCACAAGCCGTGTCATCATAATGAAGGAAGTAAAAGAACGATACATTGAAGCTTTAGTAGAAAAAACAAAGGCATTAAAAATCGGCGATGGCTTTGAAGAAGGTGTAACCATCGGTCCACTAGCAAATGAAAAACAGCTACGAAATGTCTTAAAATATATTGAAATTGGCAAGGAAGAAGGTGCAAACCTTGTTTATGGAGGGGAGCAGTTGACGGAAGGCAAATATAAGGATGGTTATTATGTATTCCCGGCTATCTTTACGAATGTGAAAAATGAAATGCGAATAGCGCAGGAAGAAATTTTCGGACCTGTCATCGCTGTGATTGAAGCTTCAGGCTATGAAGAAGCTATTAAAATAGCAAACGACGTGGAGTATGGTTTATCTGCATCGATCGTAACTAACAACATGAAATATGCCCATCAATTTACAAAAGATATTCAAGCGGGAACTGTAAAAGTCAACCGCACTACTACTGGAAATCTTGTAAACGCACCGTTTGGAGGTATTAAAAAATCCAGTACGTCTACCTACAGAGAGTCAGGTACGGAAGGATTGGACTTTTTCATACAAACAAAAACAGTTTATATCGGATATTAAGGAGGATAAGTCAATGAAACAAACATTAAAGTTGGAATTAGAAGAAGCAAAAATTATGATAGAAGCTGCCAAGAAAAAATCTGAAGAAATCAATGTATTAGAAACAATCGCCATTACAGATGATGGCGGAAATTTAATTGCACTGGAAAGAATGAATGGAGCCCGCATTACAGGACCTGAAATTTCAATAGCAAAAGCGTATACTGCGGCTGGTCACAAGCGATCCACTCATCTTTTCAACAAAGAGCCCAACGGCCCAGCCCTTCCTGGAAATGAAGCATTTGGCATTAATCAGATGCTGCCAGGTAAATTTGCGATATTTGTAGGAGGATTCCCTATTGTAGCTAATGGAGAGGTTGTCGGTGGAATCGGTGTCAGCGGTGGCAATGGTGAACAGGACACGGCTGTAGGTACTGCAGCTTTACAGGCATTGCAAGAATACTTAAAGGATCAAGGAATAGAAATTATTACAGAGGCAGATATAAAAAAATAAGAGGAGCTTTGCCCAGCTTTCTCTGTTCTATTGTGTTTGAAAGAGGTGCTTTATGGGTCACTTGCGTGATTTAACAATTGGTTTTGCAAGGACGGGACTAACAGGTTATGGTGGAGGGCCTTCCACCATTCCTTTAATAGAGTATGAGGCAGTAAAAAGATATCGTTGGATGACGGAAGACGAGTTTGGAGACACACTGGCACTAGCTAATACTTTACCGGGACCGATTGCAACGAAAATGGCTGCCTATATCGGTTATAAAGTGAAAGGGTCAGTCGGGGCAACAGTAGCTATTCTCGCACATATACTTCCATCGATAATCGGCATGCTTGGCTTATTAGGTGTACTGTATAC
>JAEWMK010000392.1 GCA_023457235.1 Bacillota bacterium | reverse complement strand
TGGCTTGGATGACCACGAAAATCATTTTTCAACAGCCTACGATATGGCCATCCTTACGAAATATGCGATGGAAAATGATACTTATCGGGAGATTTCCGGTACAAAGGTTCACCGGGCACCAAACCCGGATGAAAAATGGGACAGAAGCTGGAAAAATAAGAATAAACTGCTCACAGGGCTATATGAATATTCAACCGGAGGGAAAACCGGATTCACGAAACGAGCCAAACGGACTTTAGTCTCCACTGCCGAGAAAGATGGGCATGATCTGATTGCGGTTACTTTAAACGGCCCCAATGATTGGAATGACCATATTTCGATGTTTGAATGGGGTTTTGCCCAATACGATCTAGAAAATGTAGTGAAAAAAGGGATCGTTCATTCAGTTAAAGATGATTTCTATAAAGGTAAAGTGGTCGTCCGCCGCGACTTCTTATATCCGGTTACTGATGAGGAAAAAGACAATTTAAAAGTTGAAGTAAAATTGATAAAGCCAGATTCAAAATGGAAAAAGGTCAATGATATTCCTGCTCCATGCGGAAAAATGATTATAAAGCTGGATGACAAAAACATTGGGGAAATACCGCTTTATTACGATAAGCGCGGAAAAGTAAGTCAAGAAACGTGGTTTTCTAACCTTAAAGAAATGTTCTTATCAATGATAGGGGTTCACAATCATGGTTAATATTATTTGGGTAGCTATGACTATTATTGGAATCGTATTTGCTATGATTAACGGTACAATGGATGATGTAAATAAAGCGATTTTTACTGGAGCGAAGGAAGCCGTCGCCATTTGTATCGGTTTAATTAGTATTTTAGTTTTTTGGCTCGGTCTCATGAATATTGCACAGGAGGCTGGATTACTAACACGACTTTCAAGACTTTTTCAACCATTGATAACAAGGTTATTTCCAGAGGTACCGAAGGACCATCCAGCGATGGGGTTTATTCTTTCTAATATGATTGCCAATTTATTTGGTTTGGGTAATGCAGCCACACCAATGGGAATAAAAGCTATGGAGCAATTGAAAATCTTAAATGATAATAAGAATTCAGCGAGTAGATCAATGATTACCTTTCTGGCAATAAATACATCGAGCATAACGTTAATACCTACAACTGTTATTGCCATCAGAATGAATTATGGTTCGGTTGCTCCAACTGAAATTGTTGGAACAACTCTTGTTGCATCACTCTTTTCAACAGTTGCTGCGATCATGATCGACCGCTATTATCATTATCGCAGGGTAAAAAAAGGTGGGGGTAGAAGATGATGAATGCAATCAATATGATCTCTCTCTGGCTAATTCCGGTCATTATCGGATTTATCCTGCTTTATGGAACGATAAAAAGAGTGCCAACATATGAATCATTTGTTGAGGGTGGAAAGGAAGGCATCCAAATCGCTTTCTCGATTATCCCTTATCTAGTTGGGATGTTGGTGGCAATCACAGTTTTTCGGGAGTCCGGTGCCCTTGATTTCTTTATGAACTTGATTAGACCTTACTTAATGGCCATCGGGATTCCGGCGGATATCGTTCCATTAGCGATTATTAGGCCAATTTCAGGAAATGCAGCATTAGGAATCACATCAGATTTAATTGCCACCCACGGCCCTGATTCGTTTATTGGGAGATTAGCCTCAACTATGCAAGGAAGTACGGATACAACCTTGTACATTTTAACTGTTTATTTCGGTGCTGTAGGGATTAAGAAAATGGGGGATGCCTTAAAGGTTGGTTTATGGGCAGACTTCATTGCGATCATTGTTTCAATTATAATTGTAACACTTGTATTCGGATAAAACATGAAAGGGGCTGCCCGAAAAGCCATATTAAAGGGCTTTTGGACAGCTTCAATCATTTTTAAAAAGGCTTCCACTTCACCTTTTTTGCTTCAACAAATCGATTGGAAACATCGTTCCAATTAACAACATTCCACCAATTATCGATATATTGCTTTTTCTCATTTTTGTATTGTAAGTAATAAGCATGTTCCCACACATCAAGCACTAATAAAGGAATCGTATCCCACTGTGTAAATAGCTGGTGTTTTTCAGTTTGGAGGATTTCAAGTCTATGGGGCCTAGGTGCCCAAACTAGTATGGCCCAGCCTACCCCTTCCACCTTATCGGCTGCTTCTGTAAAGTGATTTTTAAACATTTCAAAGCTGCCAAAGTCTTTTTCAATTTGATTTAATAAAGGACCTTTTGGAACTCCACCGCCTTTTGGTTTCATATTTGACCAAAAGATAGTATGCAAATAGTGCCCTGAACCATGGAACGCTGCCTCCCGCTCCCAATGCTTTAATAGGCTATAATCACCGGTCTTTCGTGCTTCCTGCATCATCTTTTCTGCTTTATTTAATCCATCCACATATGATTTATGATGTTTATCATGATGAAGCCTCATAATCTCCGCTGAAATATGTGGTTCAAGCGCAGCGTAGTCATAAGGTAAAGGCGGAAGTTTATGTTCTCCAATTTTTACTGCGTTAACACGGTGCTCAATTTCCTCCCGAATTAGTAATGAACTTTCATAAAGACCTCGTGCCTCCTCTTCTGCTTCGATCAAATCTTCTTCATTCAATTCCTGCTTTTCGATTTTTTCTTCAATTTGTTTCATCAGATTTTCCATTTGTTGTTTCCATTGTGAATAAGCTTCTTCGTCAATATTATTTTCCTTTAGAATGGTATCCACTTGATTGGACCAATCCTTCAAATCTACCAAATATTGATGATAATCGTTGGCATTCACCGTTCGTTCCCCCTACTCCACCTTATTTAAATAATTGAATTGATTTCAGGTTTATTTTATGTTTGTGGAGAATAAACGTGAAAAAATCAAAAAGCATGACGGGTTCGATGCCATCATGCTTTACTTTTATAATTCATAGCCACCTTTTGAAATTTGTTCCACTATTTGTGGAAGCTTGTCATAGTCAATTCCTTTACAATATTCCTGCAATTCATTTTTCTCATTAATATAAATCCGCTTGCGATTTTTTAATTCAGGGTTTTTTAACATACAAACCAATCCGATAATATCTTTGAAATGAACTTCTTTTCCGCCTGCAGTAAAGACTGGATCCTTTTCATAAGGGACAAATTCATTGAAAATTTCATCAAAATATCTTACATACAGTAAGTGAAAGGTTTTCTCCGTTCCATTATCTATGAATGTAACCTCTGAGCGGTTAAAGAAGTCCTCAGATGTATTAGGCGCTGCTTTTTCTAATTCATAGCCTTTAATTTCTTTAATAAGCATATTCCATCCCACCATTTTATTTTTATTTTTATTTTGGTCATCCAAATATGTACATTAATATTATAGAAGACCTTTCAAATACTCTTCAAGTTATTCAGCAAAAGTTTCCTGAAATTTTTCAAAAAACAAGTCGGCTTCCTCTTGTGGGATATCCTCTTCATTTAATTTTTCCGGCAATGGAGGAAGTTCATCTAAAGTCTTAAGACCAAAATACTCGAGAAAATCCTTCGTTGTGCCATACAAATAAGCTCTCCCTGTTCCCTCTGCACGTCCGACCTCTTTAATGAGAGATTTTGACATTAGGGTAGAAAGAGGGCGCTCTGTTTTTACACCTCGTATTTCTTCAATCTCTGCTCTAGTGATCGGTTGTTTATAGGCAATTATCGCCAACGTTTCTAATGCTGCCTGTGACAGTGTTGATGTGGTCGGGGACTCCACTAACCGTTTAAAATATTCCGCATGTTCTCTTTTCGTTGTTAATTGATAAATCCCAGCAACCTCTACTAAATCTATGCCACGGGATTCTTTTGTATAATCCTCTTTTAAATTCTCTATCAATTCGACTGCCACGATTTCGCTAATTTGAAGAACATCTGCAATTTGCTTACTATCAATTCCCTCGTCACCAACGATAAATAATAACCCTTCGACGATTGCTTTCATTTTATCAAGCTTCATCTGTGTAAACTCCTTTCATGCTGTAAATGTATATATCTTCGAAGTTTTTTTCCTGAACACACGTAATCGCATTGTTTTTCATTAATTCTAAAACAGCTAAAAATGTCACTACAATGTATGACCGTTCAAAAATCGGAAAAAGCGATGAAAAGCTTTTTCTCCCCTTTACTTTATCAAGTTCTTCCAAAATTTGCTCCATTCTTTGTTGGATAGGAATTTCCTGACGCTGAACAGTTGTAAGCTTAGGCTCCTTCCACTTTTTTCGCTTCATTAATTGCTGCAGAGCACTTAACATATCATATAAAGATACATCGGAAATCGGATTTTCTTTTGTGTCTGGTATATATTGCGCTAAATTTCCAGGAGGCCTTGTATATAACAGGCTCCGATCTTGTTCATATTCCTTCAAATGTGTTGCCGCTTCTTTATATTTACGATATTCAAGCAAACGTCTCATTAGCTCATCACGAGGGTCCTCTTCCATTTCATCCCCATTAAACTCTAATTCTTCATCAAGACTTTCTTCGTTTTTCGGTAACAGCATTTTACTTTTAATCGCTAAGAGTGTCGCCGCCATGACAAGATATTCGCTGGCCACATCCAGTTCAAGTTGCTGCATCGTATGAATAAAGTTTAAATATTGCTCTGTAATTTGTGCCATCGGAATATCATAAATATCAATTTCATATCGATTTATTAAATGTAAAAGAAGGTCAAGTGGACCTTCAAAGGCATCAATTTTAACACTATATTCCATCATTATCCCACCAAAGTATTATAAAAAGTAAAAAATAAAACGACTAGATTAATAATAGCAAAATTTTTGTTTTAATTCGCCCATTTTCATGATTTTTTCCCATACCCTGATAGATGCCTATACAAGTTTTTCCTTTTTTCATATGTTATTACCG
>JAEWMK010000391.1 GCA_023457235.1 Bacillota bacterium | reverse complement strand
AAAAAATAATATTATGATCATAGAAAAAACGCGGACACAAATGTATCCAGCCATTACACGATTTTTAACATTATATCTAATGCAAGCAACGCGTCTTTTGCAATTTCTTGATCAACAGTGATTTGATTGAATTGTTCCTTTTGTTCAATCGTTTCCAGTGCCCATAATAAATGTGGCAAATCAATTCGATTCATAGTCATACAAGGACACATATTCGGATTCAGCGACATAATTTCTTTATCAGAATGCTCGGCAATAATTCTTTTCACAAGGTTCATTTCTGTTCCGATTGCCCATTTGCTGCCGGGTGGGGCTTTTTTGATTGTTTCAATAATATAACTTGTTGATCCATTATAATCAGATTCTTTCACAACTTCATGGCTGCATTCAGGATGGACAAGTATATTCATATCCGGCTTCGTTCTACGAATGTCTTCTACATTTTCTACAGTAAAGCTTTCATGCACAGAACAGTGACCCTTCCATAATATAACTTTTACATCTTCAAGGTCGCCGTCATATTCAAATTTATCATTTATCGGATCCCAAACCGCCATTTGCTCCAATGGAATTCCTAAATCAACACATGTGTTACGGCCTAGATGCTGATCCGGGAGGAATAACAAGCGCTCTTTTTGCGTAAATGCCCATTCAATCATTTTTTTCGCATTTGAGGATGTTACAGTTGCACCGCCATTCCTACCACAGAATGCTTTAATGGCTGCAGTTGAGTTAATATAAGTAACCGGAAGAACCGTATCACCAAATGTCTCTTGGAGTACCTTCCATGCTCTTTCTGTTTGCTCCATATCAGCCATATCAGCCATCGAACAGCCTGCTCTCATATCAGGCAAAATCACAATTTGATCGTCTCTTGTTAACATATCAGCAGTTTCAGCCATAAAGTGAACACCGCAAAATACAATATACTCAGCTTTATCATTCTCGGCAGCCAATTGGGCCAAGCGTAATGAATCTCCTGTTGCATCAGCAAATTGAACTACCTCATCCTTTTGGTAGTGATGACAAGGAAGAAATAATCTTTCACCAAACTTTTCCTTTATTTCACTTACGCGGTTTTCCATTTCTTCAACACTCATGTTTTTATAGTGTTCAGGTATAGTTGCATTATTTTTAGCTGATAAAACATCTAAAATCCCCATTATTTCACTCCCCCTTCAAGATTAAAGCTAATGTCTAAAGCCATTACAGAATGTGTCAGCATTCCCAATGAAATATAATCAACCATTGTATCGCGATAAGCTCCAATCGTCTCGAGTGTAAGATCACCGGAAATTTCGGTAACAATTCCCTTGGGTACGAGTTTTACATATTCAGTAACCTCTTCTGGGGATCGATTATCAAACATAATGACATCTGCGCCAGCTTCAACAGCTTCCAACACCTGCTCCTTGGATTCTGTTTCAACTTCAATTTTAACCATATGCCCAACCTGTGAACGCACCTTTGAAACGGCTTCCTTAATTCCACCTGCAAAAGTAATATGGTTGTCCTTTATCATCACACCATCATATAAACCAAAGCGGTGATTATAGCCGCCGCCCGAGCGTACTGCATATTTATCAAACATACGTAAGCCCGGCATTGTTTTTCTTGTGTCACAAATTCTTGTATGATTACTATTAAGTGCTTTAACAGCCGCATGAGTAGCTGTTGCTACTCCACTCATCCGTTGCATTAGATTTAAAATAACCCGTTCAGCACTTAATAAATAAACGACAGGACCCTTAACTGAAGCGATTATGTCTCCTTTTTTAACCGGATCTCCATCTTGTTTATAAAGGGTCACTTCAATGGATGGGTCAAAAAGGGCATATGCTTCTTTGATAATATCGACTCCCGCTACTACACCGTCATTTTTAACTAGAAAATGACCTTTTGATACTTCCTCCAAAGGGAATATATACTCACTTGTTAAATCTAATTCTCCCAAATCCTCAATAAAAAACTCTTGTAATTTTTTACGAAGCTTTACCTTGTTCATTTTTGAGCAATCCTCTCATTATGTTTTATTAATTTGCGAACGATTTTCTTCTTTGTCCAATCCGTTTCTTCTTCAGGAAAATCTGAACGGTAATGTCCACCGCGGCTTTCTTTTCTCATTAAAGCTGATGTTGCAATAAGCCAAGCTGCTTGAAGCATATTATAAACGCCGATTTGTTCATGTGTTAAAGCATCTGAGTCTAATTTTTTATCAGCAGGCAAGTATTGTTCCAACCATTCTATTGCGGTCTGTAAGCTTGTTTCATCACGAACAATGCCAACATATTTCATCATAACGGCTTTGATTTCTTCCTTTTCGGGTAAATGAAGCTCTTTACTCGTTTTATCTTCCGACTGGATCGTCGGAATTTCAAAATCCCCTGATTGTTCAAAAGCGAGGTGCTCAGCTAATTCAGTTGCGAATACAATTCCTTCAAGCAACGAATTACTTGCCAATCTGTTCGCACCATGTACACCCGTACAGGCAACCTCACCAATCGCATATAAATGCTCAACTGATGTTTGTCCTTGTTGGTTAACTTCAACGCCCCCCATATGAAAATGGGCTCCTGGCACAACCGGAATTTTCCCTGCTGCTAGATCAATCCCATTTTCTTCGCAAAGCTTAGTGATTGTTGGAAAGCGTTTTTTAAAATCTTTTATCATCGAAATATCTAAAAATATTTGTTCTCCATTTAAAACGGCACGGTTAATTTCTCTTGCCACGACATCTCTTGGAGCAAGATCCTCTTGTGGGTGAACACTACGCATTAAACGATTTCCACACTTTGTAATTAGGACAGCACCCTCACCGCGGACTGCCTCAGAAATTAGTCCTTTCACTTCCCCATTAACATAAAGTAATGTTGGATGAAATTGAACAAACTCTAAATCTACTAAATTAGCACCTGCCCGGTAGGCTAATGAAATTCCATCACCGGTCACTGTTGGGTCATTGGATGTAAATGAATACAAACCGCCACTGCCCCCAGCTGCCAAAATTGTATCCCTAGAATAAATCGTTTCAGTCCTTCCAGAATTTGTTTTCACCTTTACCCCAAAACAACGATTCTCTTCCACCAATAAATCAACAACTAACATTTTTTCAATAATTTTTACCTTTGGATTTGAACGAAGGCGATTCAGCATGAAGTCAACAAGAGCTTTGCCGGTAGCATCACCGCCAGCATGGAGAATTCTTCTCATCCCATGTGCACCTTCCTGCCCAAGAACGATACGCCCTCTTGCATCTTTATCAAAGGTCATTCCTTTATCAATCAAAGCACGAAGTAATTCCGGCCCCCTTTGTACTAGGGTTTCAACGGCCTCTTCATCATTGTGGAAATTCCCGGCAACCATTGTATCAGAAAAATGATTTGACCAATGATCATTGTGAGATATTGCAGCTGCAACACCCCCCTGCGCCCGGCTTGAATTGCTATTTTCTTTTTTTGACTTTGTGATAATAATCACATTCTTATGATAACTTAAACGATCTGCCGCTACCAATGCAGCGATGCCACTTCCAATAATGACAACATCTGCGATATGCTTTTTAGTCATTATCCGGAACCCCCACATTCTTAAAAAAAATAGATTGTCTTGACACCTATATTTACACATAATTAAACTAATGACAAGAGTTTTTTTAAGCAATTGTCACAATTCTGACAAATAATACAAGAAAATCGGTTAGGAGAGGACCCAAATGATTTATTTAGATTATGCAGCAACAACACCAATGAGTGAAAAAGCATTAAATGTATATAGCCAAGTAGCCACTCAATATTTCGGCAATTCAAGTAGCCTCCATGATATGGGTACTACAGCACAAACTATTTTAGAAGAATCAAGGAAAACGATAGCCAGTTTTCTTAATGGAGAAGCAAAAGGGGTTTATTTTACAAGCGGAGGCTCAGAGTCAAATTATTTTGCCATCCATTCTTTGCTAAAGGGGAATAATAAAAAGGGAAAGCATATCATTTCAACTAATTTAGAGCATTCATCTATTGCCAATACATTAGTGGATTTACAAAACGACGGTTACGAAATTACATTTGTTTCAGTTAATACCGAAGGAAGGGTTGAATTAGAAGCATTGTCTGAGGCAATCCGCCCTGATACTATATTGGCTACTATCCATCATGGGAATTCTGAGATAGGGGCGATCCAAGATTTAGTTT
>JAEWMK010000390.1 GCA_023457235.1 Bacillota bacterium | reverse complement strand
GTTCAATCGTGTCGTCAATGAATTCAGATAGTGGTTTATTCCGGTAGTCGTCAGCGATTTGATCGACTATTATTTTCCCGTCATCATTAATTGGAATAACTTCAACTATATTTAACTTTTCATTAATTCCAACTTCGATGCTTGGGTTAATGTCTAATCCCACATAGGCTGCTACTGCTAATTTACTATTCTGTAAAAACGGATATTGAGTGAAGAATAAAATAAGAACGGCTGCAGCTGCTGCAATAGTAGAAATCCGCTTTGTATAGGAGTTGAAATAATTTTTAGACACCGGGACATCAATTTCCGAGCCAATATCAACTTGTTGCCCTTTCTTCAGAGAGACTGTTTCGAAAGCACCTTCTTTTGTTAAAACAATCGCTTTTTTATTTTTTATCTCCATTACAATTCCTTGCTTCATTGAGTGTGTGTCCCTCCCCTACTCAGGTGCAATATATGATTTTAGAGCGTTAAACTCTCCAATATAAATTAAAGCGATAGCAATAATATACTTACGATTCCTTTCAATTGTTTTTCGGCTGCACGAGACCAGTCCTTCCAGTTCTTTAATCGGCAACCGCTTTTTTTCTACTAATGCATCGCGAAGTCCCTCATGATCTGCAATTGTTTTGGCAACATTTTTGGCATTTTCCCTGGCATCAATATGCTTTGGGCATTCACTGCTTAACACCTCAAAGGTGATCCCATAACTAAACAACAATTTCTGATAATCTTTTATTTCCTCTACCCTCTTTTTGCTTTCTTCCTCCATGATGTATTTTTCTAAAGAGGTTTTTCGTTCTATATAATTTTCCTGAATATTACCTTCCTCGTCCTCTTCATCTGAAAAAAGGATATGATTATGCCTGCTTTCTTTTCGAATATGATCGATTATCCTTCTATTAATGACGATACTAGCGAATGTTAGAAATTTACCACCCTGCTCGCTATTAAACTGGTCAATAGCCTCATTTAGAGCAAGCAAACCGACGCTATATTCGTCCATGGATTCGGAAATATATCGTTTACACGCTTTAGATACGACTTTTTTCACAAATGGCTTGTATTGCTCAAGAAGATCGTGACGTATCCTCTGATCTCCGCTTTGTGCTTTTAAAACCAGATTTTCAATTTCCCCATCTGATTTGGAAAGCTTATTTTTGAACCATGATTTTATACGTATAGGCCTCATGTTTCCACCTCGATCCCTATATACATTCGAACGTTCTTTTTATTTTTTGGGTATACTTCGATTTTTCCCGCTTTACCCTTTATAACATAAATTACGGTGCCCCGGGACCAAAACTTTTTTCCACAAATACGAAAGAGCCCTTCATTACTGGCATGAAGGGCACAAAATTATATATAGTTATTTACAATGTTATAGATGTACGTAACTGATTTGAATGCATATATTTTTTCGACAATCTTTCCGTCTTGGAAAATTGTTAGGCAGGGGACACTTTCGATTTCGTACTCCGAGGCAACAGCTGGAAAATAGTTTAGGTTGCATTTATTAAAATGAAAAGTTAGAATGGTTTCATTCACGACCTCAAGCATTTTACTTGCTAATTGACATGTGCCGCACATCGGCGTATAAAAATAAATGAATTGTACTCCATCTGTTTTCAAGTATTGTGACCATTGCTCTGGTTTAATTTCATTCATTTGTTTATCCTCATTCTCAATTTATAAAACCTCATTTAATTAGAAATTTTGGGTCTACATTTATATTTTTGCTAAGCAAAGCTGTTGCCAGCTGGTATTCGGGGGTAGTTGCTACCTCACGATATACTTTATCAATATAGATATGATTTGCATTCGGAAGCTCTCTTTTAAGTTGTTTTCGTAGTTTTTCTCCGGCATAATCAGCATCTGCTAATATATAGACATCTTTATTATCGAGGTCAAATTCATCAACGAGCTCTTCAATTTTTTGTGCACTTACCGTTCCATTTGTACAAATAATTTCAACTGAATCACGGATCAACGACTCGATTTTTTTCTTATCTGATTTTCCTTCAACTATGATTACTTTTTCTGAATCCATTTGTTCCAATGTGCTCTCCACCTTAATTTATAGGTAAATATTGCTTTATATTATGTTCTATTTTTATTATATGTTTATTATTAAAAAATGAAAAATAAGCTGACTCCAAAACAAGAGGTCAGCCTATTACTTTGAAATACTTTATTTTTTTAATGGAACTTTATGTCCACCATAGATCCAATCACATACTTCATAATTAAATGGAGTTCTAGATTCAAAGATTGTTTTTCTTAAAAGAATCGCTGTTGGGTCTTCGGCATGGATGATACCACCCCATGAACGGGCGCTTGTTTGTACTCTAGCAGATCTTGGTTGACGTTCTGCTTGGTATTCTAGGAATGCTTTTTCATACTCATTCGGATACTTAATTAACATATCGGCAAGGTAGGAAGCATCTTCTAGTGCTTGGACTCCTCCTTGGGCTAAGTATTGAAGCATTGGATGAGCTGCATCACCTAATAATGTAATATTCCCTTTTGTCCAATTTTCGATTGGATTTCTGTCATACATTGGCCACTTGAATTGGCGTTCGATAAATCGCAGCATCGTTTGAGCATCTTCATGGGCACCTTCAAAGCGTCTTTCCATTTCCTCAGGCGTTCCCCAATCTTTACCCTCTTGGTAATCGTAAGTCTTAAATACAACCACGATATTGTATAATTTACCGCTCCGTACCGGATATTGAACTAAGTGAAGATTTGGACCAATCCACATGATTACATCATCGAAGTTAGCTTCACCTTTAACTTCATCTGCAGGTACTGTACCACGGTATGCCACATATTCTGAAGGCACAGTATCATCCACACTCATTAGTTTTCGTATATTGGATTTAATTCCATCTGCACCAATGACTGCATCCCCAACAAACTTTTCACCATCTTGATTCGTGATCACGACTCCCATTTCAGTTTGCTCGGCTGTTTGAATTCGTTGATTTGTTTTAAAGTTGATGTTACTAGCCTTTTTACAGCCCTCTAATAGAATTCTGTGTAAATCAGAACGGTGCATAACGATATATGGGTATTGATAACGTTCTTGGAACTTTTCACCTAAATCAAGAGTAGCCGCTTCAGCACCAGTATAGATATCTCTTAATACAAGACGTTTTGGGAACACCGCCACTTTTTTAATTTCTTCTAAAACTCCGAATCGGTCAAGCACTGCTAACGCATTTGGACCTAACTGAAGGCCTGCACCAACCTCACCAAATTCAGGTGCTTGTTCAAATACCGTTGAAGGGATTCCTGCTTCAGACGCTGCAAGAGCTGCAGCAAGACCTCCTATACCACCACCGACGATCATTAAATTACTTTGTTCCATGATAAACGCCCCTTATTTTTATACTATTAACCTAGTAATGCTTTAAATTCACTAGTCACTGTTTGGAAACCATTATTTTTATCGTACTCTTCCTTGCGTTCCAAATTAAATTTCTCCATGATTGGCAGGTCATTTGTTGAGAATAGGTAGCTGTCCTCTAATACCACATGCTCGTGCCATGCATAGTTCGGTATAACGAAGAAGTCACCTTTCTCCCAGTCAAAACGAACGCCATTAATAATCGTGTAGCCTGATCCTTCATGTACATGGTAAATCGAAGAATGTGTATGGCGATGTGCCTTACCGTGGAAGTTTGCCGGAAGCTTTTGCATCCATGCTCCAATTGTTGGGTTAGCTGTTGCTCCATTTGACGGATTAATATATTCCACCGCGTACCCATCGTATGGGTCTGGCTCAAAACGGCTTAAGCCGGCAATCGCTGCCTCTGTTGCATTCCACTTATAGGCACCAACTGGAGCAATTTGTGGATAGCGATCGGATATCGGTCGTACCATTCCACCTTCATATCGCTGTGCGGTATAGTCATCAGGTACACTCGGCTTTTCTAGATGGTCTGGATGGTTTTCAAAGAATGTTCCGCCAAGATGGAAGACTGTTGGAATATCAAGGCAGTCCATCCAAATCATTGGCTCATCTCCAGGATGGCCATGTCCATGCCACAATCCACCTGGTGTGATTAAATAATCACCGCGTTCCATGAAAATTCGTTGTCCTTGAACGATTGTATAGGCGCCCTCACCCTCAATGATATAACGAAGTGCATTTTGAACATGGCGATGTGACGGAGCAGTTTCTCCTGGTAAAATCAATTGAATGGCTGCGTAAAGTGTTTGCGTTGTCGACGCCCAACCCCAAGGCTGTCTGTATGTAAGCCCAGGGTTTTGGAAATAAATTGCCCGACGTTCTCCACCACGTTCAGGTGTGAAAATTTTAGTAGCCTCTAATAATTTTTTCTTAAGCAGATCATATTTCCAAAGATAAGCTTCAGCCTGTGGCGTTGGTTCCTTTTTCATCAAGTCCGGAATCGCATCCCATAATGGCCCTAAATTGTACTGCGCAATATCACGGGTAAAATCACGTACTTCTGTACTGTTAAAGAAATCATTTTTCTCAGCCATTTCGTTGCCACCTCATTTGTTTATTGTTTTTAAACTAAAATCTTGCTTACTTCTTTTACTTTGTTTTCTAAAGCACCAACCCCGTCTACCTCAATGCGAACGATGTCGCCATCTTTCAGGAAAACAGGCGGGTTCATTGCCACCCCTACACCTCCAGGAGTTCCCGTTAAGATTACATCACCTGGTTCAAGCGTCATTAAGTTTGATAAAAACTCTACTAAATATTGAACAGAGAATACTAGATTACGAGTATTGGAACGTTGTCGTTCCTCTCCGTTTACAGTTAGAACAATTTCAAGTCCGGATGGGTCCGCTAATTCATCAGATGTTACTAAGTAAGGCCCCATTGGTGCTGTTCCGTCTACTGATTTACCTTGCATCCATTGGATTGTCCTACGTTGAATATCCCTATAAGTGACGTCGTTTACAATCGTATAACCCGCTACATAATCAAGGGCTTCGGCTTGTGAAACATTTCTTGCCCGCTTCCCAATGACGAAGGCAAATTCTGCTTCGTAATCGAGGTCTTTAGAGATTGGATAGAACGGGATATCGTCCTCCGGTCCAATAACGGTATTAGCAAATTTAGCAAATACAACCGGATATTCAGGAATTTCCCGTTTCATTTCTAAAATATGTTCACGATAATTATGACCGACGCAGATCATCTTGCCTGGGGCCGGTACCGGAGCTTCAATTTTTACTTCTTTATTTTCAAATACAAGTGGAATAGCGCTTTCATTTTGTAAAGCAAACTCAATAGCTTCTTTTGCAAAATCCATACTTTCTTTTCCACCTTGCAAAAAGCCGTTCATATCTGCAGCAGGTATGTATGCATCTGCAATCTGGCTAGCACGAAGCTTTCCTTCTGAATCGAGCAATACTTTAAAAGCTGCATGTAAATCAATAACCTTTGAACCTTCTAGTGCACCAATTCTTTGTACGCCGTTTTGTGTGAAAGTAATAAGTTTCATAGATTATCCTCTCTCCCTACTTGTTTTATAATTAATTGTCCTGTTATAGTTCCCGTAGTTCACTATATGAGAACATAGTAAAATATTTTTCCATACTTTGTCAACAATAAAGTTCGAAAAATATAAAATTAATTTAAAATACTGAGAATTCAGCGGGTAGGTATTGAATTCCTCCTTGTTTTTTTCTAAAATAAGTAACAATGTTCACTATTCATAGAATTTTACGCTTGGATAAAATAAGTTATTACGATTTCTGTAATATTTTTCATATGTAGTTTTGATATACTGATAGAGTATAACTTTTGTCGGATATCAGTATAAGAAAGGACATCGACTTCCGCCATTGTGGGCGGAAAGTCGTGTCTTTCTAATAATGGAACGGTTGAAATAAGCTTAAAAGGAGAAAGCTATGGAACAACAAAAAAGTCCTCCGGTTATTCAATCATTGCAAACGGGCATCGGGCTGATTGATCTAATTGTCGAGCATGGGCCCTCACTTCGGTTCAATGAACTTCAAGATTTAACCGGCATAACGAAAAGTAATCTTTATAAATATTTAAATACGTTAACACAGCTTGGATTATTATATCGTGATAAAAAAGATGGAGCCTACAGCCTTGGAAGTAAATTAATTGAATATGGGAAAGCAGCGACCGGAAGCAAAGACCTGATCGGGAAGGTTACCCCTTATTTACAAGAAATCAATCGTCATACCTCCTTAACAGCCTTACTTGCTGTTTGGACACACGACGGCCCCGTAGTTGCAAATATATGGAGTGCCAATTACGGACTTAATATAGGGGCACAAATCGGAACCCATCTTCCACTGATGTCTTCATCCGGTAAAGTATTTGCGACGTTTATGGAATTGGTCTATATCAAGGAGTGGCGTTTAAAAGAGTTAAGTAAAGTTCCGGAGAATAAGCGAAAAGAGTTTGAAGAGGAGCAAAAAAATATAACAAAAACTTATTTTTCCTTTTCTAAGGATCCATTGGTAGAACATGTTTCATCCTTTAGTGTACCTATTTTTGATTATAAAAAAGAGTTGTTAGGTGCTTTAACGATTGTCGGATTTTCACCAGTTGTTCCCAAAACTCCTGATGATGAGGTCAGCCAATTTGTTTTTAAATGTGCAATGGAAATTTCGGAGTCGTTTGGATTTGATCCAAAGAAGGAAGCAGTTGCTGAAACAAGTAGATAACCTTTGGTATGAGAATACAATTTTATTTTGCAAAAAGGGGCTCTCTCAACATGAGAGGCCCCTTTTACTATCGCACATTATTGTCTAGCTCCAGCGCCTATCGCCTAGCAAACTTCAGGTCTCCTCC
>JAEWMK010000389.1 GCA_023457235.1 Bacillota bacterium | reverse complement strand
CCTCTATGTAGAAAGGAAAATCTCACGATTTCTCTTGTTTTTTCCAATTTTCGTAGTAGTTTGTTTTAGAATCCATTTTGAGGATTGGAATTATAGTGTACTAAAGGGTAATTTTGGGGGCAAAGTGAAAAAGAAACTTATAGTTAACCAAACCAACCTTATCCAAAAGTTGGATAACTAGCTAAAGTATGGTTGCACTGGTGGATCTCCACATTTCCCATGGAGGTCAACCCTCCCATATCTCACAGAGTCTTTGCTCCAAAATTCCTTCGTCCAACCTTTCCATGAGGTGGATGTCAGTCATGCTGCCCGACAGGGTCCTTGCCCGTATTTTAGTTGTTTTACTGACTAATCCGTGCTTCAAATGTATAAAACAATTAAACTACTACCTAATGAATGTCACTAAAAGAAATCTAAGCTGCTATCTGTAATTCCGCCATATGAGGAATGTCCCTTAACATACGTTCTTCACTAAATTCACACTGCTTTTTACCGATAGTAAACGGAATTCGTATGAGTTTATTACATATTGCAATTAACGATTGCATTTTCTTCAATGGATTATCTGGTCGTTTTGTAAAATACTCGTGTAATGCTTTAAAAGCAGTATTTTTAGCGACTAAAGGCATTGCTACTCGAAAAAGGAGTGCTCTTAAAGTCTTCCTTCTCTCTTTGTAATTTTGGTTTGTCCTTTGTGCTTACCTGATGTATTTTCCTTTAGGCTAAGCCCAGCTAATTTGATAATCTGCCTTGGGTGAGCGTAGTTACCTAGGTCTCCTACCTCCGAATAAAAACCTGCAATTGTATCTTTGCCTATTCCCTTAATAGCCAACATTTGTTCAACACCTGGAATCTGTTCAAGAAGGTTATCTATATTTGATTCCAGTTCTTCGAACTTCTCAATGATAAGTTCATATTTGCCTATTAACGTACGAAGCTCTAATTTTGCCATATCAGAACCTTCACGAATGCCAATTGAAACCATTGCCACCTGCTTTAGTTCTTTAATTTTACTGAGTCCCACTGCACGTTTAACAGCTTTTCGAAGATGTTGAAGTATCTCTTGTTCAGAGAGATTCACTAATTCATGTGGCAATAAATTTAGTTTAATAGTTGGATTGCAGCCTTGCCTTCCTAATCTTTAAATACCGTAAGGAACTCAGGAAAGTAGTGGTCTATCCAATTATGGATTTGTCCTTGAACTGCTTGAAGATCAACTGATAAGAGATCACGAATTTTTCGAGCCACTCGAAGTTCTGCATATACTCCTTGTGGAATATTAGGTTCAGCATATCTCCCGTCTTTGACCAATTGTGCAATAACTCTTGCATCCTTTACATCATTTTTAGTTGGAGAGTTATCATCTAACTCCTTGCTTTTCTTTACATGCATAGGATTTACAACTACAAACTTGATATTTTGCTCCTTAAGGAAGTGAGCTAAATTAACCCATAATCACCTGTCGGCTCCATTCCTATGATCACTTTTTCCATTTTGTTTTGGATCATTAACGTTTTAATCCACTCTATGAAACAGTTAAAACTAGCATTTGTATTTTCGAAGTAAAGGGGTGCCGAAAATTCTAAACCTCTAAAGTCTTGGGCTCTTGCCACATGCTTGTATTTAGCAATATCAACACCTATAAAGGCAGATAGTCCGTATTCCATGCCTCCTGCCCCCATGATAGAACAGTACACGTATTCTTTTGTTTCAGGGTCTTGGATTGCAAAGATTTGATCATCATCAATCCATTTCCAAGGCTGGAATTGCTTAAGTTCCTCAGCTAGTTCCAATAATCTTGGCCAATTTGCAGGTTCATTAACTACTTGAGTTTTTTCATCAAGATCGTCGGTATTATACGACCGGGCAGCCTCATCTTCAAAACTATCCATAAAGTTTTCATTGATATCTTCCATTAGAGCTTTCGAATCAACATTCTCCATCACAATGCCTGTTTCCAAATATTCAAATCTGCTATCCTCTTCAGGTGTAGCACGCATGGCTTTTGTTCATCTTGGATAAAATACACCTGCTTGTTCAGGTAAAATTTTTTCAAGAACAATTTCATGCTCCCAATTACCCCGTAATCATAGGTGTAGATGACTTTATCTTTTTCTTTTTTAAATATATCCTTCAGTTGAACTTCTTTTTCGTCATATGTATTCTCTATAAATCCGTAATCTTCTGTATCAGTAGGCCCAATTGAGAAAAAACCATCTATCTTAATTCCATTAGATTTTCTAACATCAAAACCATACAAATGGCTGTCTTGCCAATCAAATGCGATTTGAATGGTAGAATGAAGTTCATTAAAAGTCATCGAATCCCTTATTTCGATCCTTCTCCAAATCGGAGGTTTTGAATCTTTTAATGTTATTTTCAATTGTAGTATCATGAGCCCTCACCTTTATGAAATATTGGCATTAAATTTACAAAACGCAATACAAATAAAATCTGTGCTATAATCCAATTGATTCTTAACAAGAATAATAGCTAGGATCCGTGACCTCTACCAGCAATATTTTCTCTTTGAAACCTCCTCGTTCAGCCTCTTTCTGCTGACGAATTTTCTCCAACTCTTCCAAAGAATATCCATGAACAGTGCTTAGTGCATGAATCACTTCCAACAAATCCGCCAACTCCTCAATGCTTTCTTTGTTGGTAGCAGCTTGCAAATACTCGTTCAGCTCTTCTTTTGCCTTTTTTTGTAGTTCAACTTTGTATTCTTCATCGGAAAGAATTTTGGTTGTAGGCAGCTTTCCATCTTTCTTAATAATGTCCGAAATATGATCTCGGACAAGTTTGTTATATACCTTCATAACAATCCCTCCATAGAGCTTATGTGATTGGAATCAATATTCCAGGCCGTTTACTTTCAGTCAAAAAAGACAAAACCCGCTTGTCCGTGGATTTTGTCTTCATTCATTAACTAGTTACCTATAAATAACAGGTTTATTGATTCTGAATAAGTTCATTAATTTCTTGGTCAGATAGTTGAGTAACCTTTTTAATGTACGAAAGATCTATTCCATCTTGAAGAAGCGTTTTGGCAAATTCTTTTCTGGCTTCTTGCCTTCCCTCTTCGCGTCCTTTCGATTCAATTTCCTTATACAAATCTTCAAATGGTTTTGCCATTTTCAACACCTCCAGTATCTTTGCTTTTTCAGGCTCTTCAATATGACTATAGT
>JAEWMK010000388.1 GCA_023457235.1 Bacillota bacterium | reverse complement strand
AATGGCATATGGTCTCCATAGAAGACGATGATTGTTGGTTCCTCCGATTTCGCGTAATAATCGATGAGCTCCGCAAAGGCTTCATCAGCCTCGACTACACCTTGTGTAAAGGTTTCTATGCTATTCTTGGACTCTTCAGACAGGTCACTGTCATCAATCCTAATTTTCACATCATCTTTGTAACGGCCTTTTTCATAGGGGCCGTGGTTTTGCATTGTAACGGCATAAATGAAATCAGGCTTCTCGGTCGATTCTGTTTTATTAATGATTTTTGCATTGACCTCTTTGTCTGAAATATACGGCCCACGGTAAGTGGCACCCTTAAAATTGTCTAAGCTGATAAATTCATTGAAGCCCATGTGCTTATAGACATTTTCACGATTCCAAAACCAGTTGTAGTACGGGTGAACCGCTGTTGGTTCATAGCCCTGATCTTTTAGAACCGATACAAGCGACGGAATTGGGCGACCTACAAATTGCTGGTAGGCAATTGAGCCGGTTGGTAAAAACGAAACATTTAATCCTGTTATCGCTTCAAACTCAATATTAGCTGTACCGCCGCCGAACTGTGGTGAAAGAAGCCAGCCCACTTGGTTTTGGCGAATGGTTGGCATTGGGTCCTCGCTGAAAGGAACGGACTCCAGCCGGGTTGGATCCCAAAACGCTTCACTCATGATAAAAATAATATTGGGATGCTGCTTTAATGTTTTTTCCGGTTTTTCCACCGGCAGCCTGCTCTCCAAGTCTTTTACTGTATTCAAAATATTCTCTTTCCCATAGCCTTGTGGTGGGAAAACAAGCGTGCTTTCCGTATTTAAAACAAAGCTTAAAACAAAACCATTCGTCTTGTAGTTCGTCTCCTGATTCCAGTTAATATTCGTAATTTGCAATTCATTAAATAAGCGCTTTAATGGTGTTGATCTAAACACAAAAAACGAAACAATTATCACAACACTAACTACGATTAAAGCAAGGCGCTTCCAAATATTAAGCCTAAACACGACGAAGCCAATTTTTTTCTTAATAAAGATAATCGCCGCAATTATCAACACAACTCCAATAGCAGCAATGGCCAACTTCCCTTTGTTTACTTCTTTAATCAGCTCCGGGAACAGATTGAACATTTGTTGATAGAGCAAAACATCCCACGGATAAAGGTTCTCCCCTAAAAACATATGCTTATATCGATTAATATAGCTAAGCAATAAAATAAAAACAGTAAACGCAAAGGTACTAAATAACAGGTCATTAAACAGGCCTAAAAATAGCAGGAAAAATACAAATAAAATCAAGTAGTTTAAAATAAACGGATTGTAGTTGTCCTCCATCCATTTTTTGGCCTCAAGGAAATCGCCACGAATGAACGTTTCCATGCATATTAATAAAGCCCCTGCGACGACTGCCGCGAATACTAGGGTAAACAATATTTTTGCTATTCTAATGGCTATACTATCTTTCGGTTTATTCTCTTTTGATTTTTTTCTTGCGTTTTTTCTCGTGCTCATTTTGAATCATCCTTCATCTAACAATCATTTTCTCTATTATAGTATATACTATAAATGTTTACAGAAAATTTATATTGCTTTCAAAATTTGCCATATAAAAAGGCTACCTTAAGTGGTAACCTTCAAGCATTCCAAACTATTCCTTTTAACGATATTGCTCTAATTGATGAACATATGCCTTTTCTTGGATAAGATCCGTTTCCCCATTCCAGACTAAGTAAGCCTTAGCTACTGTAAAAACAAATAACGGCAGTACAAACATATTTAAAATCATCAGGAACCAGTTTGCAAAAGCCATTTGCCCATTAAGCACACTTGCCGCAAGGGTTACTGCATAGGATCCAACCGTATCGAATGCGGCAAAAGAAAGGAGCACTCCGCAAATGGACAAAAAGTTCTCTTTTCCAAACGATACCGATTTCTTAATGACCGCTTTTGGCGTTTCATCGTCAATGACCTTTACAAATGGGATTCCCATCAATAACACTAGCAAAATTACTCCGGGCACAATTAATGCCAGAAACCCTACAGTGATTAAGATCGAAATTGGGATGCTAATCAAATAAGCAAAAAAAGCATATTTTATCAAATCCCCATATAGCTTGCTTGTTTTGACGCTGCCCGACCGCGTGTCCTGTGCAGCCATACTAATCAAGGGAATGAACATAATAAATATACTTATAAGCATAAAAATACTCTGGAAAATACTGGTCCATAATGGAAGGTTAAAATATTGAAAAGGCATTGCCACATAGTTGATTAGTATCGTATAAATAAGCTGGATTGGAACTAGAACTGTTACACCGATAAGAAGAACCCGGAGGAAGTTGTTCTTATACAATCTAAAAGCCTCTTTCAAGTATACTAACAATTTTAATTCCTCCTTTTATCTTGGATTTCGGAGATGCTGCCAAACATCATTGGCATTTTCATGCTGTTCAAGAGGAAGATCTTCCGATAAGACCATCCTCCCCACTTCTTCAGCTTCGTTCATATTAAACGCTGTGTTTTTCATCATATATTTCTGGTAGGGCTTTAATTTAACATAAACCGACCATCCGGACATATTAAAAGGCCATCTTTTTGAAGAAACAAACTCCCACACCATTTCGCGATCTTTTTCAGTTTGAAGCTGAATCTCGTTTTGCCTGTAGGCAGCGCGAGTCATTTTGACTATGCATTTTCTCATATCTATTTGATCTTGCTCTGTAGCAAGCTCCTGCAAATTGGTTCGATCCCAGATGATAATGGCATCATCTACCGCCTCTTGAATAGCATCCTGATTATCAATAATTTGATCAACTGCACTTAAATAAGAATCCAATGCAGCCTCCACATCATTCGGAAAAGGTGACAACGTCTTTTGTGTATCGCGAAGGATATTCCTTAGCTTTTGGTAATTTTCCTTTTTTCCCGATTGAACCCACTTTTTCCCGATTGAAGCAATGGTTTCAATTGAAACATTATAGCTGTTGCATATTAACGCTACATCACGTCGGATATCATGAAAATCAGGGACAGTGCCATCATCCTTCATGATTAGCTGTTCTGCAGCAGGGGCAAAGGTAAAATAATAATATAACTCATTATTGATTCGGAATTTAGATGGAAACACATCCGGTTTTTCCCCATCCTTATAATAAGGCCTAAGAGCTTCCTTAATATCTTCTGGTATGTTGTGCATTCTGATCATAAGATCCCCCCACTGCAGAATTTTTAGTTTCATATATTATATATTGATAAATTTAGCTAAACCAGCTAACAACTTTTTTGAAGCCGGATTTTACAGTATTAACAGCATTGCTAACACTCTTTTTAGCATCATTCCAAAGCTTCCTGCGGTTTTTCCAAGCTTTTGCAATGGCATCAGCATTTTTATAGATTTTCGCTCCAAGCCAGAGCGCTCCACCTACTACGGCTACCCCTGCGGCAACTGGTGCACCAACTCCGGTCGCTGAAAGAACAACGGCACCTGACATCAGTGTTTCACCTAAGCTTGCAATACCATCGTTTACCTTTCCATTGGAAAAATTCATGATTGTTTCTGCTCCGGAAATACCGGTACTAATGGCAGCCATCCATGGGGCTGCTTTTCCGGCTATTCCCGTCCCCATGCTGAATGGTTTGGTTGCTCCCGAAAAGAAGGTTCCTGCCCCCGATGCTGCTGTACTAAAGCTTCCACCCGTTCTTGCTGCAGTCCAGGCTGATTTAATATCAGACCATGAGTTAAGGAATTTACCTATGTGCTTAGCATTATCAACCCCACTCCAAACATCTAAACCGAGATTGACAGGTGCGCTAAGTAAAGATGGATCTTTAAAGCCTGCCTCTAATTGCCCTTTTATTACGCCTTTAAAAAAGCTGTTTGTATAATTTTCTCCATATCTATTCCAATCTATATCTACCAACGTATGTCTGTCCAAGCCTTCTATAGCTGGAAAAATCATGCTGTCCTTAATAAATTTGAAAGCTTTATAATCTGGGTTGTCTTCATACGGAAAAGGGAGTGGTCCGTCATCGCCAGAACTGGATCCATCTTGGCCAGTAGGCTGTTCTCCCTTATCAGGTCCGTCTGTTGTGGATGGGGTAGAAGATGGAGGTGAATACGGGTCTCCGTTGCTATCTCCTGGGTTCCCCCAAGGTCCATCTCCAGGATTCCCCGGTGTGAAATTCCCTGGATTAGTCGTTCCTGGTGAAGTCTCACCTGGGCTGAAATCCCCTGGAGAGAATTGTCCAGGAGTGAACTGCCCGGGTGTAAATTGTCCGGGGCTAAACGTGCCTGGACTAAAGGTTCCAGGGTCGAATGTTCCGGGATCGAACGTACCTGGATTAAATGTACCAGGTGAAAAGGTTCCCGGTGAAAAAGTTCCTGGATTGTAATTCCCCGCTAATACTGCAACAGGAAGAAAAAAGTTTATGAGGACTATGAAAAGTGCAAATGAACAAGCTGCAGTTCTTTTTAAAAAGGGCTTTCTTTTCCTTTTCATCCTTATACTCCTTTCCTATAAATTTCTAAAACTTAAAAATGTTAAAACCCAAGAGCTTCTAAAAAGGGAATTTCCGGCCCAGTCCCAACCTGTGAAATATCCTGATCACTAGCAAAGGTTATTTCCTCTTGGTTTGCTGCTTTAAATTCCGTTTTCGCTTCAACTACGATTTGATAGTCTCTAAATTCCCAAACAGGGTCCGCATCTTTTCCCCCATTTGAATCAATAATATCCTTGATGATGGCCGGAATGTCTGCCTTTGCAGCTGATACTGCATGAATCAATTTGCTCTTCAAAATGGGGTCATCAGGGATTTCAGCCATTAATACTTCGTTTACAGCTTGAATATGAATTTCATTGCTCGAAAGACCGGATGAACTGAGTGAAGCCTCCCTAGCATTCACCTTATCAATGAGTGGCTCTAAGATATCAATGCCATCCTCAACCTCAATGATTTTCACATGGCTATCAACGACATCGTTCACTTCACCATAAATAGCACTAGTCGCGGCCAAGCTTGCATGCTCTGCCGCTATCGAAGCCTGCTCTTTTTTTGTAAAAGCCATCGTAATATTGAGCACAAGTATTAGCATTATTCCAACTATTGCGAAACCAAAAATAGTCAGAATAACCCCACTGCCACGTTCATTTGTAATATGTTGTTTCATTTGATCATCCTACTTGCCACTTCTAAATCTATATCAAATGGTTCTATTGAATTTCTCCATTCCTTTGGGATAAAGACGAGACCGTGATTGACTTCTATTTTAGCTATAAATTCTTTGCCTGATTTAGGGAGGATGCTAAAGTTTTCAAAATACATGATATCGCTAAATCCGATTGCATCTTGAGCCACTTCAAAGGCTTTATCTGCATCTCCAGTTACTGAATACGTTTTTGCGGCTTCATTCACTGCCGATTGAACATTCATAAACGTAATTCCAGATACGACAGCCTGCCATAATAGTAAAAAGAAAAAGAAATAGTAGGGCATCACCATTAGAAACTCCAGCGTCATCGACCCCTTTTCCTCTTTCAATTTCTTTTTAATTTTTGACATGTTACAATTCCCCCCAAACTTTGGCATCCCATCACTGTATATCTACATTTTCGTTGTATTTTCGGTTGATTTCCGCTTTTATTGTTTCAAAATTATTGTCTGCTATCTCTCTAAGGTCTTTTCTAACTTCTTCACCCAGTTCCAAGACATGACTAAAACGTTCACTTGTTTTATCAGATAAAAGCTGGTAAGCTTTCCTGCTAATATGTCCCTCATCTCTTAAGGCACGCAATGGCTCACGAATATTAAACTTTTCATTAGAATTGGATTCACTCCACTCAATCCCAAAGCGAGGAATGTCCGATAAAAGCTGATCATATTTCAAATCAGAAGCACTATTAACGGAATTTCTTTGCCACTCCGTCCACCTTTTGGCGATAGCACTTGCTCTTTCTAATTCTTGTTTTAGTTCCTGTTGGTTTCTTGCATTGCTATAGATTCCCTTTGCTGCTTCCGCTACTTCTTTTAATTGTTTTTGACCTTCTGCATTTAAATCAAAGCCAATGACATTCACAATGGGCTGAATATCCGAATCCGCTAAGCCTTTTGCCTGTGAAACTGGGTCTCCATCACAGGTTTCGATCCCATCGCTGACCAAATAAATGATATTCGTATTATTTTCTCCTTTATAGGAGCTTAAATCTTTTTTGGCTTCTTCAATAGCTTTCGCTAGCGGGGTCCAGCCTGCCGGTTTAATTCCGTTTAATGCTTGCCCTAAAGCATCCCCGTTATAATTGTTCATTTCATAAATTAATTCATTGCTGCTGCAGGAAAGCTGTTAATCTGCTTTAGAACCGGTTCCCTT
>JAEWMK010000387.1 GCA_023457235.1 Bacillota bacterium | reverse complement strand
AAGTTGTAGCGTGCTTTATGTGGAGGTCTTACAAATGAAACAGCGGGAATTCTATTATGATAATGCCAAGTTTCTGCTCATTTTCCTAGTTGTCATTGGTCTCTTTATTACTACTTTTATTGGAAATCAGGTCATTGAGCAAATTTATATTTTTATTTATTTATTTCATATGCCGGCGTTTATTTTGGTATCCGGCTATTTTGCAAAGGGAATTAATAAACCAGGATATCTTAAAAAAGTTGCAAAAAAATTGTTAATTCCTTATTTATTATTTCAACTTATTTATTCAATCTATTACTTTGCTTTATATGATGAGAATGAATTAACGATCCAAATATTTAAGCCGCAATGGTCACTATGGTTTTTACTGAGTATGTTTTGCTGGTACGTATTATTGTATTTTTATAAAGGATTTATAAATAGAAAGCTTGGTATGACTGTTGCTATACTGGTGGGCCTTATCGTGGGATACGTCGATATAATCGGCAATTATTTAAGCCTATCAAGAACGTTCGTCCTATTTCCGGTCTTTTTACTCGGTTATTATATGAAAAAGGAACATTTTGAAAGATTGGTATCGAAACAAGGTAAAATGCTTGCAGCCATCGTACTACTCGCGATGGTATTGATTATCCATTTCGTCCTTGTTGATTTACCAAAAGAATGGATGTACGGCTCTAAATCATACGAGAAACTAGGTGCAGGCTTGGAAGGTGGCGCAATCCGGCTTTTCTATTATGGGTTGAGCTTTATCATGGTATTTAGTGTTTTAGCATTTGTCCCAAAGAAAGAGTATTTCTTTTCTAAATGGGGGGCGCGCACACTGTATGTCTATCTTTTGCATGGCTTTATCATTCGATATTTCAGAACGACTGACCTTGTTCCTTACATTAAAGAAACAAAGTCGTACTATCTGTTATTAATTTTTGCGGTTATTGTTACATTATTTCTTGTTAGTAAACCTGTTTATATTGCAGCCCAGCCGATATTGGAGCTTCGGATGGATGGATTGAAAAAGGTTTGGTACCAACTCAATAACAAGGAAAACAAGAAAGAAAAAGGTGACAGCAAATGAATCACTAGAAGCAAACAGTATTTTTAATGATTTGAACTAACTTTTTTGAGCCCGGTGAAATTGAGTTAAATGACTGAGACGCAATGCCAATAGTTCGATAATAGTCGCCTTCTAGTTGTATTGCACGAACTGAATCGGGGAGGCGGTACAAGATCATTTCTGGGAGAATACTGATCCCCAGATTATGTTGAACCATTGAAATAATTGCTTGGTCCTCAGCCATTTCATACTTGATTTTCGGGCTTACTTTATTTTGCTTTAATATCCGTGCTACATCATTATCAATATTAGATCTAGGCATGATAAATAGTTCATCATTAATTTTGGAAAATTGAATTGTTTTATTTTCGCTCAATGGATGTTTGTCAGAGACTATACAAAGAAGTCTATCTTTTTTTAATGGAATAATATCCAAGCTTGTATTGGTAGGTAAAGAGACAAAGCCAAAATCAACTGTACCATCTATAATCCACCGGTTTATTTCATCGTAATCTCCTTCATACAGTTGGACATCGATATATGGGAATCTTTCAGAGAAGGCATCAATTATCCGTGGTATCCATTGAACGGATACACTTGGAAAAGTACCCACTCTCACTATTCCTGTTTCTAGCCCATTTATCTTTGCGGCTTCCTGCATCATCTGTTCATTCCATTTTAAAATCTCCCGTACATATAATAGAATTTTTTCTCCGTTTGCTGTTAGATTTATGCCAGTTCGGTTGCGTGTTAACAGTGTGAAGCCTAAATCGGATTCAAATTTTGAAATAGCATGACTAACTGCTGATTGGGTTAAACCTAGTGTTTCTGCAGCTTTTGATAAACTCCCCTGTTCAACAATGCTTCTAAAAACTTCAAATTGTATAAGAGTCATAATTACACCGGCCTTATGTATTAATTTTATTCATATAATACATTATAAATATTCGTTTGATTAATATAAAGAGTGGATTTTATAATAAACTTACTATCAGTTTTTTAGATTTTCGAAAAAGGGGTGTTAGTAATGGGAAACGGTTTTAAGGGTATGGATTCTTTCCTGATTCACGGAATTAATAAGAAAAAAACCGGTGCGGTCGTTCAGCCCATTGTTCCAGCTGTTGCTTATTCCTTTCCGGACCATGATTCAGCAATAGCAAGTGTTTCAGGGGAACAGGGAACTTTTTATTATGGCAGATATGGAAATGAAACTCTTAAAGTATTAGAGGGGAAAATTGCCGCACTAGAAAATGGAGAAGCAGCACTTGGGGTTGGTTCAGGAATGGCTGCTATAACAACTGCACTGCTTACCTTTTTGCAGAGTGGAGACCATGTTATTGTAACACAGGATGTATACGGTGGAACGTACAAATTCCTTACAACACTTGGTGTAAGATTTGGAATATCCTACAGTTTTGTAGATTGTACAAATCCTAGTAATATTATCGATGCAATAAAATCAAACACAAAGGCTATTTATATCGAAACCCCATCAAATCCATTATTAACGGTACTAGATATTCGTGGCATTGCTAAAATTACAAGGGACCTAAACATTCCATTGATTGTGGACAATACTTTTATGTCACCATATTTACAAAAGCCTTTAGATTTAGGGGCAGATGTTGTTGTGCATAGTGCTACTAAGTATTTAAATGGTCATGGTGATGTTTTGGCTGGCTTTGTTGTGGGTAAGGAAGAAACGATTCAATTTATGCGAAAAAATATTATGGGGGACTTAGGGCAAGTTCTTAGTGCGTGGGATGCGTTTTTAATATTACGTGGATTGAAAACACTAGGTTTACGTATGAAACAACATTGTTTAGCAGCGGAGCAAATAGCTTCTTTTCTTGAAAAACAAAAAGTAATTGAAAAGGTCTATTATCCTGGGTTAAAATCTCACCCTCAATTTGAAATAGCTAGAAAAAATATGAAGGGCATGGGGGGGATTGTATCATTTGAAGTAAAAGGAGGCTTTCAAGCAGCTCAATCATTTTTAAACGCATTGCAGTTTATCATGATTTCTTTTAGTTTAGGAGATCCAGAAACACTTATACAGCATCCGGCTACAATGACGCATTCATCAATGCCAGTAGAAGAGAGGCTTTCTCTTGGAATCACTGATGGGCTGATCCGTCTATCTGTTGGACTAGAAGATGTCAATGATATCATACAAGACTTGGAACAAGCGTTACATCATATTAAAGTGGAGGAATTTGAATGGTTGATAGTGTAAAAGAAGCAAAGAATTTGGAACCGGTCTCAATGTTTACAATTACAGCAAAATTATTTACTCATTTGACTAAATCAATTAAAGAGTCTTTAAGTGAAAAGGGATTATTAGCACTTGATAAGGGAATTCAAACATTAACTGAAGAACAGATCATAGAAATGAAAGAGCGAACAGGAAAAAAAGAATTTCAAATTGACCAGTCTGCATTGTTTCTCTCTAATAATTTAGGAGACCCAAATACAGTAGAAAAAACATTTCTATTATATAAAGAACTTCAGGAAAGCGAAGGGCTCGTTCCACATACAATCTATGCGATGATGGCAAAGATGTTTGCCCATATTACAAAAGCAGTAGTTGATCAGTTTGGTGAAAAGGGACAAGAAGCTATTAAGGCTGGTGTTTGGGCATTTGGGGAAGAACGGGGAAAAGATATTGCACGCCGTGCATCCTTAAACGGGAAGCCGAATACAGAAGAACATTATTTATCTAACTACGATATGGGCCGTAGTGATTTATTTGAATATGAGACAAATTTCCACCCAAAAGAGATTGAACAAACCTTTACAAAGTGTGCCTTTGCCGAGCAATGGAAAAAGGATGGTGTGGGGGAATACGGTATTCTGTACTGTCAGATGATAGACCCTTCGATTGCAAAAGGATTTAATCCGAATTTTGAAGTTGTCCATGACCGTTATGTATTGGAAGAGGGAGAGTGCCATTTTCGTTTTCAAATGAAAGGAAATGATGGGAAAAATGACGATTAATCAAGAACGTTTGTGGAATCGATTAATAGAAATGAGTCAATATGGGAAGCAAGAAAATGGCGGGGTTACCCGCTTTTCTTTTACGGAAGAAGAAAGAAAAGCGAAAGATAAGGTAATTTCTTATATGAAAGAAGCAGGAATGAAGGTAAGAGAGGATGCAGTTGGAAACCTGATTGGACGTAAGGAAGGGCGTATAGGAGATTTACCTGCTGTTCTTGTAGGATCACATATTGATTCTGTACCAAATGGCGGCATTTTCGATGGAAACCTTGGAGTGTTAGCCGGTATTGAGGTCATTCAATCGATGACTGAGAAGAAAATTGAAACTGACCACCCGATTGAGGTCATCGCTTTTACTGATGAGGAAGGAAGCCGCTTTGGTTTTGGGATGATTGGTAGTCGTGCTATTGCTGGGACACTAACTCCTCAACATCTTTATAATAGAGATGTTGAGGGGGTGACTATTGAACAAGCGATGAAAAAGGTAGGGCTTGATCCAACTCTAATTTCTGAGGCTGCAAAAAATCAAAAGTCTATTAAAGCATATGTTGAACTGCATATTGAACAGGGAAAGGTTCTGGAGAATCACGACCTTTCCGTTGGGGTAGTTTCTGGAATAGCAGGTCCATTATGGACAAGATGGACTTTAAAGGGGGAAGCGGGGCATGCAGGCGCAACCCCAATGAATATGCGGAAAGATCCTTTAATGGCTGCTGCTAAGATCATGATGTTTATAGAGTCCGAGACGAAAAAATATGAATCTGCTGTTGCAACCGTCGGGCAATTAACTGTAAAGCCGGGCGGTATAAATGTGATCCCCGGTGAAGTAGAGTTTTCGCTTGATTTACGTGATATTAGTTTAGAGGATCGTGACCAATTAGAAGATTCTATTACATCATTTGCCTATCGTCTTTGTGAAAATGAGGGAATAGAAATTGAAATAGAAACTCTACAAAGGGTAGATCCAGTTCCTTGTTCGCAAGAAATCAGGACAGTTATAGAAGATTCGCTCTCAAAGGTAGGAGTGCCATCTCTTACACTAGCAAGTGGAGCAGGACATGATGGCATGCAATTTAAAGATTTTTGTCCAATTGGTATGATCTTTATACGATCTAAGGATGGTTTGAGTCATAACCCGGCAGAGTGGAGCTCAAAAGAAGACTGTGGTATTGGAACAAAGGTTTTATATGAAACTATTCTACAGTTAGCGAAAAGAATATACAAATAGGCGCTGGGTATTTTCCCAACGCCTTTAATAATTATCCTAGGAATGCTTTAATTGCATCTATTAAACTATAGATTCCTAATCCTGTACAAATTAGAGCAACAATGCCACCAACAATATTCATCTTCATTGAATTTACATATTTTCCAAGTCGCTTCTTGTTGTTCATAACGATTAAGATCATGATTGCAATTACTGGTAAAAGGATACCATTTAATGCTTGAGCGAATAATAAAACGTTCATTGGGCTAAAACCAATTGCTGATGTGATAATACCCATAATGATAATAGCGGCAAACAGCATTTTAAAACGCTTGTCTTTAAAACCATTCCACCCAAAAATGCTGCTCGCAGTAATGGCTGCACCAAGCGGTGAAGCTGTAGCAGATGAAAATCCTGCTGCAAATAAGCCAATACTCATAAATGTTTTTGCCCAACTTCCTAAAATAGGCTCGAGTTGAAGTGATAATTCAGCGACATTCTTCACGTCTAATCCTCTAATCATTGTTGCTGAGGTGATTAAAATTGCTGCTGTAATAAGTCCTCCGATTGAAATTGAGATAATCGTATCTAATTGTGCTTCTCTTAAATCTTGAGGACGCTTCCATTTTTCCTGTACAGTTGAGGCGTGAAGGAAAAAGTTATAAGGTACAACTGTCGTTCCAATTAATGCAATGATCATAATAATTGATCCACTAGGAATAGAAGGAATGAATGCGCCTTGGAATACAGCACCTAGGTCTGGTTTAGCAACAACCATTGTAGTTATGAAGGTTATGCACATAATTGCAATTAGAACAAGCATGATTCTCTCAATTAATTTATAGCTCCCACTTAACCCGAAGAATAAAATGATGACACCAATAATTGGAGCGATAACGTTTTCAGGAATAGTAGTAAGTGTTGAGATTCCGAGTGATGTACCAATTAAATCACCTGACATATAGGCTGCACAACCAACAGCAACCGAAATAAACATGGCCCAAATCGTACAGAATTTTAGGATAGGGTTGGAGAATTGTTCGCGAACCGCTTCACCTAAACCTTCTTGAGTAATGATACCAAGTCTGGCAACCATTTCCTGTAAAACGATAGTCGCAATGATAGAGAATAGAACTGCCCATAGAACTGCATATCCAAACGAGGCTCCTGCTCTAGTGGCGGTGGTAACCGTACCAGGTCCTATGAAGGAAGCTGTAATAACAGCTCCAGGTCCCAAAATCTTTAACTTATCCTTTAAAGTTTTCTTTGGAGTTGTAACCGTTTCTGTTTCTGTTTTTAATAATGGTTCCATATAATAAAAAACCTCCTTATATTGTGAAATTAGATAATAAAAATAAATCTGTAGAGGGTAAATATTATGAAAATTCAGACTACAATTTATACAGAAACATCAAAAATGTGTTTCTGTACTCATTAATCCAAATAATTGTAAACAGTTTGTTTCGATACTCCAAGTACTTCAGAAATTCTTTCAACAGACCCTTGAATAAGAAATGCACCTTTTTCATCCAATTTCTTCACAAAATGGACTTTATCTTCCCTTGTCATCTCACTTATAGGGATATTTAATTCAAGCAGTGTATTCTCGATAAGATTCTCAAATATTTCTTCAATATTCTTGGCATATGACTCACTCATGGGCTGTGCAATTGGACTTAAATCATTCGTGATTGAAAATTCGCTGATTATTTGATTCACCATTGTAAAGGCGGTGACATCAAAGTTGATTCCCAAAAATCCAATGACCTCACCCTTTTTGTTTCGAATAAAAGATGTCGATGTCTTTAAAAATCTTCCATCTCTTGTTTGTGAGGTACGTCCAAGCATATCTTGCACTTGATTACCATGACGCCTTAGTTCTTTTAAAATAACTTCAGTCGTTGGAGCTCCAAGCTGTCTTTTTGTAATAGAACCCTTAATATAGATAATAGAAGATTGAATATTACTTAAATCAGCTATTACCGCTTCACAGTTACTGCCAAATGTTGCAACAATCATATCCGCAATAGGAATATAGCTTTCTAATATTTCTCTGTTCTCGCTTTTAGTCAAACTGTTAACACCACCAAACTAGTTTAAAAAATTTGAACCTTATACAAGTGTAAAAAGTCTTCTAATAATTTTGTCCCTTTAACACTATTACCATATTGATTGATTGCAGGGCTGAAAATCCCTATACCACACCCATCTGAAAGAATCGGATGATTTCGTTTGGAAGGAGGTACAGTCCCTAGTATACCACCTGAAACGCCGCTTTTTGCAGGAATTCCGATAAAAGCCGCAAATTTTCCCGATGCATTATACATGCCGCAAGTAAACATTAGTGTTTTTGTAAGTCTAGCAATTGGGGCAGGGATTAATTCTGTATTTTGAACAGGATCAAATCCATCAAGGGAAAGGACTAGCCCAATCTTAGCTAAATCTTCGGTGGTAACTTGAATAGAACATAGATTTATATAGGTAAAAAGTGTTTCTTCCACACTGGATGAAAGAAGGTTATTTTCCATTAGAAAATTTGCTAAAGCTCGATTTCGAAAAGAGGTTTCCCACTCGGATTGAAAGACTTTTTCATCTATGGAAACATCTTTATTTAAAATTAAAGAGAGTAGGTGGGTTACTTTTTCAATTTTTTCATTAGGAGTTTCACCAGGTAGTAAAGACGCAACTGTAATTGCACCAGCGTTAATCATTGGATTAAAGGGTTTCTTAAATTCATTTAGTTCAAAACGCAGAATCGAGTTAAAAGGGTCTCCGGTTGGTTCTACATCAACCCGCTCTAAAACCTTAGAAATTCCTAAGTGCATACAGGCCGCCATGAATGTAATGACTTTTGATATACTTTGTAGGGTAAAGGGGACTGTATAATCCCCTTTCAAAATAGTTTGTCCATCTGGAAACATAAGTGCACATGCCAAGTAATTTGGATTCACCTTTTTTAACTCAGGTATATAATCAGCACATTTACCACTACCGAATAATTGTTTTTTATAATAAGGTATTTTTTGATCGAAGAAAGTACTTAATTCTCTCTCAAAGGTAGTTAATTCACATATTTTCATAGCGATACACCTATGTTCATTAGGATTTTATTATTTTTGGTTTTGTTTATTTAAAATGTCACCAGCTAATGCATAAAGTGCAATATAGGAAGCGAAGTGGGATGAATGGTAACCATGGTCTTTCTGCGGATATACTTCCACAAAATCCATTCCAACCACACCGAGTTTACAAATTTCATGAACAAGAGTTAATAGTTCATAGGATGTTAGCCCATTGCCATCAACAGGTCCACCAGGATTAAAAGCAAAATCAAGTACATCGCTGCAAATTGTCAGATATACACAATCAACCTCAGTGCTTGCTTGTTGATAGATTTCTTGAGCGAATGCTCTTAAATCCTTGCTTTCTCTAATATCATTAATTGTAATAGTAACAGCACCGGCTTCTTTCGCATTTCGTCCAGCTTGCGGTTCATTTCTTGGACCGTGGATTCCAGTATGAATGATGCTTTCATTTCTTACTCCTTCACACTCATATAGACGTTTGAATGGGCTGCAACGCGCAAATTCGTCACCTTTCCATGAAGGAAGATTGTCGTAATGAGCATCTAAATGGATAATGCCAACCTTTTTGCCAGTGTTCGTAAGCGCTTTAACGATTGGAAAAGTTACTCCATGATCTCCGCCGAGACCGATAATAAATTTCCCGCTCTTCCAAAGGTTTTCTGCAAAACTTTCAATTCTGCGAACGGTTTCAAAAACATCTGCTGGAACTACATCGATATCCCCAATATCACCAAGTTTAACATGCTCAAAAACATCGATATGGTCTAATTCAGGTAAATATCCACTATATCTTCCTGAGCAAAGGCGCATAACTTTAGGTCCTAATTCGCAACCAGTATAATCTCCCCACGTAACTGCGCCTTCCCAAGGGATACCATATACTACTGCATCTACATCATCTATATTTTTGCTTTTTGATAAATTTTGTGCTCCAAGAAAAGTAGGTGTATTACCATAAATATACTCTTGTTGTGACATCTCTATCTTCCTTTCTCACATTATATTAATAAAGTTCTCCTTACAATTAAAATATTAATTTTAATTTTAAAAAAAGTCAACAAAATTTTTAAAAAAAATCAAAATAAGAGTGAAGGTAAATAGTTGGTGGAAAGCCGGACAAATAGAAGTAGATCCCGTTAAATATGAATCACTGGTTAATTTTACTAACTTTATAAATTTTAAAAATCCTATAATCTGTTTTGGTATTTAGTAAAAATTTTATTTTTTTTAAAATAGAGAAGGCAGACTCCAGAAGTTTCAAAAGAACTTTCGGAATCTGCCTTATCAAGTGATTTGTATTAAATTATGCACCTAGTTTTTCTCTTTTCTAGTTTGATTAATCCGACGTTGGAATACTACATAGATTGGGAAAGGAATCACGATCCACCCTAAACTTTTAATTAAACCATTCACAGCGCGCTGTTTAGCGTTTTCTGTTTGTTGTTCAATCATTGCATCGTATTGCTTCTGAAGCTCTTCTTCTGTATATTCCACTTTTTCAGCTTGTTCTTTTTCATATTTATAATTATTGATTTTCATATCTTTATACTCTTCATATGATTGATAGTATGGACTTGGTGAGACGTAATCAGCAGCAGACATAAAGGCAAAGACGCCGCCGCCAATAACCATAATTAACGTAATAAAAGCAACCGCATATTGATAAATTTGTTTAATCATCTCTTCCCTCTCCTCCTGATCTGCATTGAACACCCGTTTTGTTCCTAATGCTAAGAATAGGATTAAAGCAATGGTGCCGACTAACGCTAATAAAATAAAAGATATCGCCATGATTTCACCTCACCCTCTATATATAGACGATGAAAGGGTGTAAAAGGTTTCATTTACCAATAAATAGGCTATTATCCGGGTTGCTGTACAAGTTAAGGTCTTCATACGTTATAAATGTCTACTATGTTAACTAAAAAAAACTGAGGAGTTGTCAAAATGCATTACTATAACACGACACCAAACCCATATTTTGGCATGCAGCCAAACGTTTATCCAAATAATAATGGTCAACCATATTACGGCTATGGTCAAATTGCTAATCCGAATGAAGTTAGAAATCAATATCCTGGGATAGATTTTTATGGTAGTGGTGCCCAAACATCATATGTAAACCCATATAGTGCAGGGTGGGGAGCTTATAATAACCTTGATGAAATTGAAAATTCTGTCCGTGAAAATGAAGAGCTTTTAGATGAACTCGAAATGATTGATTATGGGGAAGACGACAATAACTGGTTTGAAGACTCTGATATGATTGAACAAAATATTTATCGACAACATCAACAACAACATCAACAACAACATAAAGGACCGAAGCACGGAAAAGGCGGCGGTCATACACACGCTCACTATGGTGCAACGACTTGTCAGGATGGCCATACACACTTACACCCAGGTGTAACAAGCACACCAATCGAGACACAGCAAGGTCATGTCCACAAAATTTCTGGCCATACATCGTTTGATGACGGTCATATTCACTCCTATGAGGAGTATACTGGTCCGGCAATTCAATTGCCGAATGGCTATCATACCCATTACGCAGAAATTAGAACTACTGAAAATGACGGCCACGTTCATATAATCAGAGGTTTTACTGCCCCGTCTAAAAGCTAGGCAGTGATCATAAGAGTGAGGAATCATGATAGATTTCCTTGCTCTTTTTATTGAAAAAGATAAAATAAATATAAATTCAAACATGTTTCGAAAACAAGAACTATGGTGGTGACGAAATGAATCGTAATTCTATCAAAAGGTTCGCAAATGATGCCCGTCGGGAGCTTCTGCAAAAAATTTCTGAAAAGGCAAAACAAATTGGAATCACTGATGCAGCTATCGTTGAGGAAGCGGCTTATAAATGGTTTATCCGAATCATAGCACTTCGCTTTATGGAAATGAACGGGCTATTGCCGGAAAAGGTGTTTGCCAACGTAAACAATTCATCTAAAAACACTTTGAAAAACACAATTTTTCGTAATTGTGATCATTTACATCCATATTTTCCTTCTCTATTTTCAAAAGATGAAACACATCTTAAATCCTTGTTTCCTGAAGAACTTCTAAACGAACAATCCTTTATTACCAAACTAACAGACCCTGCGATCATACCTGATGAGCTTATGTCTCGTGTTGAAATTATCGGCTGGCTCTACCAATATTTTTTTGCAGAGGAAAAAGAGCGAGTGATCAAAGCAAAAAAGAAATACACTACCGCTGAAATTCCGTACGCCACCCAATTATTTACGCCTGATT
>JAEWMK010000386.1 GCA_023457235.1 Bacillota bacterium | reverse complement strand
CATTCATGATGCCCATGTTTCGGATCATGATGATTGGCCCTATCGTCAAATCCTTAATCAAAAAAATGAACTTGTCAAAGCAAAAAGTCGGAATGACGATGGATATTTCAACAGAATCTATTATCGTTCTTCTACCAGTTGCGACCGCATTTGTTGGATTTATGGTTTCACTTGTGGAAGGTGGAATTCGCGACCTTGATTTAGGCATGTCAGCCTATGAGGTATTTTTATTAAGTATTTTGTTTAATTTTTATGCGATTATCATGTTAGTCATTGGGATTGTACAAACCTTTTGGCCTTCAAAGAAAAAGGCTAATTCATCTAATCAACATGAAGATAACATTGAGGATGAAGAACACGAATTTCACAGAGCTTGTATAACAAAAGAACTATCATTGGTAAAAGCACAACCATGGCATTTAATTGTCCCAGTCTTTTTACTCCTAGCGTTATCCTTATTTCTTTTATGGAAAAACGGAACTGATTTGGGAGCGAAAACGGTATTTGAAGCTTTTTCAATGGCCGATGCTACTTTTGTCATGCTGTTAGCCGTTTTTATCACACTTATTTTCACATTTGTTTTTTACATTGTACGGAAGCAAGCGTTAAACGAAATTTTGTATCATTTTTATGATGGCGGCAACCAAATGATGCAGGCAATCAGCATGCTGATCTTAATTTGGGCACTTACAATGTCAGCAGAAGATCTTGGCTTTTCAGCATTTGTTAGTTCAACATTGGGAGCCTTCTTACCGGCATTTATGGTACCGGCCACTAATTTTCTAATCGGCTCAGTTGTCGGCTATTTTATTGGATCATCGTGGGGAACGTGGGGATTGTTTATGCCACTCGGGATTGCGTTAGCAGTCTCCACTGATGCGTCCATCCCTTTAACAGTTGGAGCGGTTTTTGCCAGCGGGGCATTTGGAGCATTAACCTCACCATTAGGTGATACAACGATAACGACCGCCTCCATTTTGGATATGGAACTTGTTGAGTATGCCCGATATAAATTAAAGCTGTCTGCCGTTGGTGGAGCCATTGCAGCGGTGTTGTATATTTTATGTGGTTTGTTTTTGGTTTGATATGTCAAAAAAAGAAGCAAGAGTGTTCATAGTGGAATACTCTTGCTTTCTATTATATAGATTTATGTAAAAGATATTGTATAAGGACCATCAAGATCCGGATGGCTAATTAAACGAATATATTTGGGTTCACAACGAATGACAATGTAATTTGGATCTTCTGGGCCCGTTAAATATTTTAGAAAGTTTTCATGCCAAAGTCGGTCCTTTAATTCTTTTTCATCGTGGATTGTTGCTACAGCCACGATATCGATAAACGGCTTTCCAAATCCACCGCCCAACAGAATATGTACTTTATTATTTTTTTCGATATCCTGTACTTTTTCAGTTAGTTTGCTTGAAATTGTATAAAGCATGAAGTCTTCCTCATCATTTCGAAAAATCATATAGCGGGAAAACGGCTGATCTCCTTTCATCGTACTTAAAGTTCCCAAGCGATGTTCACTCATAATTCGATTAATTTCACTTTTTATTTGTAATTCATCCAAGATCTTAACACCCCTTTTACTATTTTCCTTCGACTATTTCTTTCAAGATTTCATAAGAACGTTTTTGTTTTTCCGTATCGAAAATATAAGTTACAGCCATGATTTCATCGACATTGTATAACTCTTGGAATTTCGTTAACTGTTTACGGACAGTATCTTTACTTCCAATTAATGAAATTCTTGTTCTTTCTAACTGCATTTGTTTCTCCAATGGGCTCCACAACTCCTCCATATTTTTGGTGGGCGGCATTAATGGAGCTTGAGTTCTCCTGACGATATTCAGTCCGAATTGGTGCATCGTTGTTGCCAGAAACCCGGCCTCTTCATCACTTTCAGCAGCCACTACATTCATACAAACCATCATATATGGCTTTTGAAGGTATTCCGATGGCTCAAAACGGTTCCTATAGATAGAAATTGCTTCCTCCATATAAGTTGTGCAAAGTGTGACGCAAAGGCATATGGTAAGCCTAATCGTGCCGCTAAATAGGCAGATTCTGTCGAAGATCCGAGAATATAAATTGGAATGTTTGTGTTTACACCTGGATAAGCTTTTACTATACCTTGTTTTTCATCCGGACCTAAATAGGTAAGTAAGGATTTTTTTCATCCGGACCTAAATAGGTAAGTAAGGATTGTACATCCTCAGGGAACGTATAGACGGAATCATGCTGCGAACGTCTTAAGGCATTGGCCGTCATCATATCCGTTCCAGGTGCCCGGCCAAGGCCAATATCCAGACGATTGGGATAAATTGTGGCCATCGTTCCAAATTGTTCGGCAACCACTAACGGTGAATGGTTAGGTAGCATAATTCCCCCTGAACCAACCCGAATGTGTTCGGTATGTTCCAATGTATGTTTTATTAAAATAGCTGTGGCAGAGCTGACAAGTCTCGATGTGTTATGATGTTCTGCAATCCAAAAGCGTTCATACCCCATCTTTTCCGTTGCTTGTGCCAAACCTACCATTGTATCAATGGCATCCTTTGCTCCCTCCCCAAGACGTACCGGGACTAGACTTAAAACAGATACTGGTATTTGAATATTGGCCATATTATCTTGTTCCTTTCCTGTTAAATTTCTAATTTAATAGTAGCAATTTGTAGAAGATCGAACAAATATTATGGTTTGTGGTCTAGAAACCACCCCACTTCAATGACAAACGCATATGATATTTAGAATATTTCAAGGAGGGGAATTAATTTGGATAGACTTAATAAATTCAACCCGTTTGGTCTCTTGCAAGGACAGGGTGGCTTTAACCCTACCAATGTTTCCCATCATGGGCATGGTGGCTATTACCCTGGATATGGGTACCATCATGGGCATGGCGGCTATTATCCTGGGCATGGATATCATCATGGCCATAGCGGCTATTATCCAGGTTACGGTTTCCATCATGGCCACGGCAGTTATAATCCTGGGCATGGATTCCACCATGGACACGGTGGTTTTTATCCGAGATAAATATTTTCATAAGCATAAACTCCAAAGTGACTTCCATTGTTCTTGTGAAAGTCACTTTATTTATTTCAGTCTCTATTCCCATTCATTAAAGCGGTACTTCCTGCTCCGCTTCTCATAATAACAATCATCACACAAATTAAATCTGTATTTAAGCGGCAAGGCTTTCCCGCAGCTTTTACATACCTTCCTCGCAACTTGGATTCCAGATTTTAATTGTTCATGGATTTTATCACTTATTTCTTCTCTGACTCTTTCCCAATATTGTGCTTCTGTAACCCTTCCTAATTTGTATAAAAATAAAAGGTGCAGTCCAATCGATTTGTACGATAATTCTAGTTCTTCAAGGCCTGACTCTTTAATAATTGGATCTGGAATTTCTTCTCCATCAACTATTGCTTCAAGCTTTTGTTTCCACTGCGTACGAAGGGTTGGCTCATTTGTTGAAAAAGGCAAATGCAAAAATCCATACAACTCTGTTAGAGAAAGCTTGGCTTCCACGATCGTACCTTCGATCATTTCATAGAGCAGCTTTTCTTCAGACAATGGTGCTTTTTTCGTTCCTTCTGGAGTTTTAAATTTATCCCATAAGTAAAAAAACAAACCTAAGTTCCGTGAATATCTTTGAAATTTTTCTAAAACACCCGTTGTTGGAGCAATCGCAAAGCCATGTAGCGCTTCATCCTCTTGTTCTAATAACCTCCCCATCGTCTT
>JAEWMK010000385.1 GCA_023457235.1 Bacillota bacterium | reverse complement strand
GACGTTATCAACATACTGTGAATCATAAATATTAGTGCTTCCCCTCAAAGAATTTGACAAGTCCTGAAGAAGTTTAACTACTTTAAATGTATCGTTATTATTCATTTTATACCTCCTATTAGTAGCAGATAATAAATATCCTTTATGTCCTATTTTATAGAAAATATTACTACAATTCAATAAAACTTTCAAAAATGTAAGCGCATAATAAATCGTCATAATTTTGAAAAACATTTTTCGACTATTTTCATCCATTTTAGGGTATAATAAAATTAAATAATAAAAGTATGGTAAGTTAAAGGAGTTCATATTCATGAATGAGTTATTTACGGTTGGCCAAGAAGTAATTACGAATGAATTATATTTCTCGCGATATGGTCAAGTGATAACTGGTGAAGTAGTTAAGGTTGAAAGAGATAAAATTTGGGTAAAAAACCAATATAATACAATATCGGTTATCAACAATATGTGTCTTGAGTGTAAAGTAACTGAAGAAGAAAAAGTAGGACTACTAATTTAATGTTAGTAGTTTTTTTGTTTTCTTGAAAACTTTTTTAAGATTTTTACAAGGAATTCAGTTTCAATGTCGAACTAATAATATAACAGCTTTTTTTCTAGGGTGTATATTGATGAAAGGTGTGATGTAGTTGACTATTAGGAAAAAACTAGATGCAATGCAATTCCTTGAGGAATTTACAGACATTGCTTCGTATGATTATGAAAATGAAAAGCATTATTTTGTGTTTAAAGACAAGGAACGCGGTGGACAATATACATTAATGAAAAAGGACGAAAGATGGTCCATTCACGGTAAGGGTGAAAATTATTGTGATGATGGTGAAACGATGATGGATGATATCGATGGTTTGCTTTTATTTATCTGGAAACATAGGAGTAAAATCAATCAAGTATTAAAAGAAATTCTAAATTCAAAAGTAATGGCATGAATTAACAATGGCCAGGGTTACCCTGGCCATTTCTAATTCATTCTGCTGACTTAAGTTCTTCCAGTATTGGAAAGAGCTCTTCAAGATGTTTAATTTCATAAGTAGGGGTAACGTCAGGAAGTCTTTCTTTATTATGGCGGTTAATCCATACTGACTTAATGCCGGCGCGTGTTGCCCCAAGAATATCAGTCATTAAATTATCGCCAACCATTAGAGCATCCTCTTTATTTATTTCCATCAGTTTTAAAGCATGTTCAAAAATGGATGGATCAGGTTTGCCTCGTCCAAAATCTCCAGAAATAACGATTTGATCAAAGTACGGTGCAATTTCTGGTGTAATCATTAATTTTGTATTTTGTAAATCGGGTGAGCCATTTGTTAATAATAGTAGTTTATAATTGCCCTTTAATTGATCTAGTACTTGAAATGATTCATCGTACACAAATGGTTTCTCCCGGCGATTAGCTGGGAATAGTTCACCTAACTCATACCCGAAATCAGGATCTTCGATGCCTAAAGCGGCTAAACCTCTTGTCCATGCTTCTTTGCGGTAGGTTGGTACAATTTTGCTCATTTTAATAAAGTCTTCTTGATCATCTGAAAAATTTCCCCATAGACCTTCAAATGGATTGATCCCAATCATCTGTGTAAATGAGTAGGTCTCATAGGAGCTGTATAGTTCTCTCGCTTCTCTGCGGACAGCTTCCTCCAGTGTTTCGGGATCAACATTATATTTTTCTTTTGCTTTTTGACAAGTTGCTACAAACGCTTCTTTTACGCTTTTTTGATCCCATAGTAGAGTATCATCTAGATCGAAAAATATTGCTTTTACCATTATTATTTACTCCTCTTCCTTTTATATATAATAATAAAGATTACAATTGAAAAACTATTTTGTATATAAGAAAATATAAATAAAGTTAACTGATATTTTCAAGAAATTCATTCAGCATTCTTGCCGTCATCCCCCAGATGACTTTATCTTCGTAGCAATAAAAATACTCTTTCATACTTCTTGGTCGCCAATTATAATTTTTTCCATCTGGGATAAGATGATAAGGAAAATTATCTTCCGGCTCAATTTTATAATGAATTTGATAAATTTTAGGTTTAGTATTTAAAAGAAAGGAAATAGGAACAGTGAAGATTTCACTTACCTCTTCAGAATTGGGAGAAATCTCAGCAAATTCTTTTTCAATCCACCCGACAAAAGGATAAATGATCGAGTCAGAGGATGAAACGAAAAAGTCAAGTGGTCCAATAAGATTGATATCTCCTATATTAATTTGCAATTCTTCCGTAGCTTCTCGAATTGCTGCGGATTGACTGTCTTCTTGTCCTTTTTCAATGCGGCCGCCTGGAAAACATATTTCACCTGGTTGGCGTCTTAAATGTTCGGCACGTTTTTCAAAAATAATATGAATATCATCATTGATATTAATTAAAGGTATTAAAACAGAATAACTTTGGAATAGCTTATGACCTAAAACGTGCGGCCGATTATTGGTTACTTTTTGAATACGTGCGATCAAATCGTCCGTCATATAGGATCTCCCTCCTCTTTTTTTAGTTTTACTATAATTTTAGCACATAAGGATGGATAACGTGTCTATATACAAAAAAACATTTCTTATTATATTAATTCTCATAATAACGTATTTAGGGATTAGTCTAAGGATTGGTTCGGAGGGACTTATACGATTCGATCAGGTAATTAGTACATTTATTCAACAATTTAGATCGGATAACCTGACAGTGATTATGATTGTGTTAACAACAATTGGGTCTTATAAAGTTGAATTTCCGGTATTATTTTTGGTTGGGATTGGTTTTTGGCTTTTACGGAGAAAACTAATTTTTCCAGTTTTATTAGTTATTAATTTATTGGGAGTAAGGTTATTAAATCATATTTTAAAAGCTGCTATTGAACGTCCACGGCCAACGGGTGACCGTTTAGTAGAAGTTACCGGATATAGCTTTCCAAGTGGGCATGCTATGATTTCGATTGGCTTTTATGGGTTTCTATCGTTTTTACTTTACCAAGAACTAAAAGAAAAAACGAACAAAGCCTTTTTCATACCATGGCTCCTAGGTATTATGATTTTATGTATTGGTTTAAGTCGAATTTATTTAGGAGTCCACTATCCAAGTGATGTTATTGCAGGCTTTCTAAGCGGGGGATTGTGGTTGACTTTATGTATCATTCTATCTTATCGAATAAAAATAAGTGAGAAAAGTGTCTGAATTAATTATGTCAGACACTTTTTTGACAAAAATCACTGATTGTTCCTTGCGAGTTGCTGTTCAGCCATTCTTACCATTTCCTTTACCATATTCCCACCAATTGCTCCGCCAATTTTACCAGCATTACTTGCTGTTATATTGCCGTTATACCCCTTATTTAATGGGATCCCGAGCTCGTTTGCTATTTCATATTTGCCTTTATTTTGGTTTGACATAAGACTCCTCCTTTTATCCTATTTTTACCCCGAAAAGTTAATTTTCTTCCTTCCTAAAAAAGGAAAAATCTCCAGTGACCTACTAATGAAGTGTTATACCATCCAATGCTAAACTCTAAAGTATTAGAAAAAGAGGTGAGAATATGAAAGTATTAAGGATGTTGCTCATTCTATTTGGGCTACTGATCTTATTGCCAACCTTCGCACACGCTCATTCTAGTCCCAATTATCAAATCTTTGTTAATGATCACGAAGTGTCTTTTCAAGAGCCGCTTTTTGTTGAAAGTGGGCGCCTGTTTGTTCCAATTAGATTTATTAGCGAACAACTAGGAGCGGCTGTTGAATGGAATGGTGCAGAACGAAAAGTTCTGATTAAATCACCAATAAACGATCAAATCTTATTTTTTGCAGGCTCTAGAGGAGTACAAATTAATGGTTCCAAATACATAATGGATGTTTCCCCTTTAATGCGGAATGACAGAATGTATTTACCAATTCGCCATGTATCAGAACTGTTACACTTGAAAGTTAAATGGCTGGAAAATACTGTTCGATTAAATCAAGTGCCACTTTATGAAGTGCAAGAAGGGGAGAGTTTATCTTCAATCAGTAAAAAATTTAATACAACTGAACAACTAATTAAGGTTAGAAATGGCCTGCAATCAAGTATTGTCTCTCCGAAAACATATCTGAAAGTTATCATTCCATCGGTCATGAAGAATGAGAATCAGGATGATTTGCTTTTACTGGCAAAATTAATTGAAGCAGAAGCAGGGGATGAACCTTTTATCGGTCAAGTTGCAGTTGGAAATGTAATCGTCAACCGTATCAATGATAGTCGCTTTCCTGACACCATTGAAGCCATTGTTAATGAACCGGGACAATTTACACCGGTGTCGACCGGGAGAATTAATTCCGTAGAGCCGAGCCAAAGCTCAATTGAGGCGGCTAAAAAAGCTCTTCAGGGAGAAAAACCAGTTAAAAATGCAGTTTATTTTTTTAACAAATCAACTACGACAAATCAGTTTTTATTAGCTAGAGAAGTTGTATTAGATATTGGGAATCATCGCTTTACAATGTAATATGCAAAATCCTCCATATCTGGATGGAGGATTTTTATTTTGACTTTTCATGACTCCTAAAATTGTGGGCATATTAAAGTTGTACGAAAAACAATTTTTATGGAGGGACAAACATGAAAAAATCATTGATTTTCGTTACATCTTCTTTACTTTCTATTGGGTTACTGGCTGGCTGTGGTGCTAATGATAATAACGGCGATAACGATAATGGTGGTACTACGGGTGTAAATTATAATAACCGTGGTGTAAATACAGAAAACGTTCGTTATAACTTTAACGACAGGCTGGCTCCAGATGATGTTCGTTATGATTATCGAAATAATAATAATGGTATCTTCGACAATAATCGAAATGGTAATAATGGCTTCGGTACGTATAATAATAATTATCGTAATGGTGATCCGGATCTTGTTGATGTCGATTACGATAATAACGAGCCAGACCCTGGTGAAGAACCGAATGAGGATCGCAACCCGTTAGTTGGTGGCCGCAATGATGATAATGATGGCCTGTTTAACAACAACAATAACCGCGGTGCAAACGACAACGGAAATGGTGGCGGCGGTAACATGGGAAACCGATAAGTAGATAAAAGGCTGAGGGATTTCCCTCAGTCTTTTTAACTGTTTTCTTTAATATAGTTCAATGTGGCACTTCCTAATGTTTTCGCAGCTATAAGCATGGCACGCTCGTCTATATTGAACTTAGGATGATGATGTGGATAAACATTTTCCCAATCAGGATTCATTGCACCTGTAAGGAAAAAAGTTCCTTTTACGTGCTGCATATAGTAAGCAAAATCTTCTCCGATCATTAACGGGGCTATTTGTCGCACATTTTTAACTCCAGGTACAGTTTTAGCGACACGAGCCAAAAACTCTGTTTCCTGTTCATGGTTTACAACAGGAGGATAGCCTCTTCTATAGCTGTATGAATAAGTAACGTCAGCGCTAATAGAAACACCTTTTAGAATCCGTTCAATTTCTTTTTCTATAACAGTACGTGTTTGTTCGCTTAAAGTCCTAACTGTACCTGAGACCCGTGCCGTATCAGCAATAATATTGTTAGCGTTTTGGGCCACAAAAGAGCCGATGCTAAGTACTGCAGGTTCCAAAGGATCTACTCTGCGGCTAACAATTTGTTGAAGGTTCAACACTAATTGTGAACCAATCACAATTGAATCTTTCGACAGGTGGGGAAGGGCACCATGTCCACCTTTACCTTGAATTTTAATTTCAAAGCGATCCGCGGCAGCCATGAACGGTCCTGGGCAATATGTAATATCTTCTAAAGGAATAGTAGACCACAAATGGGTGCCAAAGATTACATCTACCTCATCTAAGCAGCCATCTTCAATCATCGCAATCGCTCCACCGGGTGCAAGCTCTTCAGCGTGCTGATGAATAAACACAATGTTTCCGTTTAATTCCTCTTTCATTCCATTTAATGCTTTGGCCAAAACTAATAATGTTGCTGTGTGCCCGTCATGTCCGCATGCATGCATTTTTCCATCGTATTTTGATTTGTAAGGGACTTCGTTTTCTTCTTGAATTGGCAAAGCATCAAAATCAGCGCGAAGCGCCACTGTTGGACCAGGTTTTCCTCCTTCAAGGTAGGCAACTATACCGCGTTTCCCAACCTCTGTTCGAACTTTGTGACCGAGCTTCCTATGATAGTCAGCAATATATTTAGGTGTTTCGACCTCTTCGAATGATAACTCTGGATACTGATGCAAGTATCTGCGGATTTCTATCATTTCTGAAAATAATGAATCCAATTTATTGTATAATGTTTCCATTGTGCAGGCGCCTCCTTACAAAGTGATAATTTCATTATAACAAAGAAGTAAAAAAATTTTGAACTTTTAGTAAAGAAAGGAATGTGTAATTCACTTGTAGAATGTATAAAGAGGCTATAAATAATTCTTTTGGAGAGTTTAAAATGAAACAAACTGAAAATTTTTCCGATTTACAAAGGCAGTTAGAAACGCTAAATGAGGTTTTGCGGACTTCGAATAAAAGACATTATGAGCTTTTAGAAAGTATTTCTGATGGGTTTTGCGCCATTAATCGTGAATGGTGCTTTACTTTTATTAATAATTCACTTGAACATATCTTTAAAAAACAAAGGCAGGAATTACTTGGAGAGAGTCTATGGTCAGTTTTCCCCATCGATTCCCACCTGGGTATTTACAACAATATCGTTCAGGCTATGAAAGAGTTAAGGGTTGTAAGGTTTCAAGAGTATACGCCGAAATTCAATAAATATTTGCAGTTTAGTGCCTACCCAACTAAAGAAGGGCTTTCTATTTTTGCCCAGGATGTAACAGAACAGGTCAGAATGATAGAAGCCCTAATTGAAAGCGAAGAGCGTTTTCATTTGCTTGCAAATAATATTGGTGAAATATTTTGGATTGCATCACCTGATATGGAAGAATGGTATTACGTCAGCCCCGCATCAAAGCACATACTTGGATTTTTAAATGAAGAGTTTGAGGAAAAATTAGATGAGGTTTGGAAGCGAGTTAATCCGGATGAAGTTCAAAAGGTAAAGAAAGCTTGCGAAGAGATGAGAGAAAGGGAATCGATCGTTGAGTTTCGCTATCAACAGCCAAATCAGCCAATGCAATGGATAAGATTAAAGGGCCTACCAGTTTTTAAAGATGGTACGTTAGAGGTTATAGTTGGAATTACGGAGGATATAACTAAAATTATTGAACGTGAAGAACTGCTTAGCCGTTCAGAAAAATTATCAACAGTAGGGCAGCTTGCCGCTGGTATTGCCCATGAAATTCGAAATCCATTAACTTCTATTAAGGGGTTTTTACAGATTATTCAGGCGGATCGATCTGTTCCACCCACTTATACATCGATCATGCTGGATGAATTGGATCGAATCGAATCAATCATTAATGAATTTCTGTTCCTTGCTAAACCACAGCAAGAAATAAAATTTGAAGTCCAACCGTTTAAACCGATATTAGAGCAGGTTATCGGCCTAATGCAAGGGGAGGCAAATCTTAAAGGGATAGAAATAATAGTCGAACTTAACGACCTTGCTTTATTAAAAGTAAGAAGCAATGCCAATCATTTAAAACAAGTTTTCGTTAATATTATTAAAAATGCCATGGAAGCTTTACAAACCAAGGGCAAAATTAAGATTATCGGGGAAGTAAATAGAGAAAAATCAATACTTACAGTTATCGTAATAGATGATGGACCGGGAATATCTCAGGAGCGTTTAAAAAAACTTGGTGAACCATTTTATTCAACTAAAGAAAAAGGAACAGGCCTAGGCCTAATGATTACTCGAAAGCTGCTGGAAGATCATGAAGGCGAGCTCCTTTTTGAGAGTGAAGTTGGTAAAGGGACTGTTGTATATGTTAAACTTCCATTTATAGGGTAGAAAAAGCTGTTTTTTGTAGAAGATTGTTTTTATGTAGTTTATAATAAAAAATAAATTTTCTTTTGATTAGGATATCTTATATGGAAATGGATGATAAAGGTGAAGCATTTAATTAATCCGAAAGTAAAGGATATTCAATTTTCCGGAATACGACAATTTTTTAATATGGTTTCTGAATATGAAGACGTTATTTCATTGACGATCGGTCAACCTGACTTTTCTACACCGGAAGGAGTAAAAGAAGCAGCGAAACTGGCAATTGATGAGGATTTAACCACTTATACTCATAATGCAGGCTTATTCAGTTTGCGGGAAGCTGCAGCTAATTTTGTGAAAAGCAAATATGGTCTAAACTATAATCCTGTGGATGAAATTATTGTAACAGCGGGAGCGAGTCAGGCGATTGATATTGCAATTCGAACCATCATCCAAAGTGGTTCGGAGGTTATTTTACCAGGCCCTGCTTATCCGAGCTATGAAGCACTAATTAAATTGGCTGGAGGGATTCCTGTTTTCGTTGATACTAGGGAAACCGGCTTTAAGTTGACGGCTGAACAAATTAAAACCCATCTAACCGAGAAAACCCGTTGTATTATTTTACCGTATCCCTCGAATCCAACAGGATGTACTTTAAGTATAGATGATTTAAAAGAGATCGTTGATGTAATAAAGGATAAAGAGGTTTTTGTTTTATCGGATGAAGTTTATAGTGAATTAGTTTTTAAAGGGAGTCATCAGTCGATTGCCAGTTTTCCTGAAATGAGAGAAAAGACAATCGTTGTAAATGGGATTTCAAAATCTCATTCCATGACCGGTTGGCGGATCGGCTTTGTGTTCGCCCCTGCCTTTATTACTAAATATATGCTGAAGGTACACCAATATAGTGTGGCTTGCGCCTCTAGTATTTCGCAATATGCGGCACTTGAAGCATTGACAAAGGGGATAAATAGTGCCCTGACAATGAAGCACGAGTACATGAAGCGAATGCACTATGGTTTAAAAAGATTAAGGTATTTAGGCTTTGATGTTAATGAACCTACCGGTGCTTTTTATATGTTTCCTTCTATCAGCCGCTTCAATATGTCATCCTTGGAATTTGCTACTAAATTGGTCAAGGAAGCAGGTGTTGCTGTCGTTCCCGGCAGTGCATTTTCAAAATATGGTGAAGGCTATGTAAGGCTGTCATTCGCTTATTCAATGGAGACGCTTGAAGAAGCCTTAAATCGAATCGAACAATTTGTTAATGATATTATTTGAGGTTAAATCCAAGAAAGCCACCACATGGCCTTGTGGTGGCTTTCCTAAATGTCTAGCTCCAGCACCCAGCGACTAGTGGACTTCGCTAAACGGGTGCTTCCGCTTTTCTATCTATTCTTTTTCCGTTGCTAATTCTTTAAACGATTTAATTTTTCCATGAGAATTTTGAGCGTTTTTTCTTTTTCTAAACTGACGTTCTTTTTGTCCTTTTGATTGAGTCAATCTAATTCATCTCCTTACCGTAAAGTCACTTTAGTATTTGTGGCTCGGGAGGGATTTATTCTGTAAGTTCTACGTCTAAAATGCGATTGATCTGTATTTTTAAATTCTGACCTTGAGGAGTAAGCAGGCTGAATAAACTTGTATGCGGATCTATTTCTTTTATATCAAATGGGTTCCACCTTTCTTTTTTTGTTCCAATTATATTATATACGAAAGTTCGTTCTTGAGAAAGAGCGTATGTTCTTGTTTTTAGCAAAGTCACATTGACATTTTCTGCGGACATTGTAAACTAAGGACAATGGTTTTGATCATCAATAAGGAGTAACTTATGTCAATAATGTTAGAAAAAAAGCGCAAGAAAAATTTATTAAAGCTAACATCGGTTCAATTAATTGTTGTCTATTATTTAAGTGCCATTCTATTTTCAACGCTCTTGTTGATCTTGCCGGTTGCCCATAAGCCGGGTGTCTCTTTACGCTTTATTGATGCGCTGTTTACAGCTGTAAGTGCTATAAGCGTTACGGGATTAACAGTTGTACCAATAGTTGAGACATTTAGTGTGACCGGATATTTCTTTTTGATGTTTGTTATGCAGTTTGGCGGTATTGGAATTATGACTTTAGGAACCTTTATTTGGCTTATTATTGGAAAGAAAATAGGATTCAGGGAACGTCTTTTAATACGGATTGACCATAATCAATCAACTTTTTCTGGACTTGTCTATTTAGCTAAGCAAATTCTGTATTTAATTCTTGTCATTGAAGCTTTAGGGGCAATAATATTAAGTACATATTTTTTAAAATATTATTCGACCTGGCAGGAAGCTTTTTTAAATGGGTTGTTTGTATCGATCAGTGCTACAACAAATGCCGGTTTCGATATCACGGGAGCATCATTTTTGCCATTTGCCCATGATTATTTTGTTCAATTTATCACGATGATCCTGATTATCCTAGGTGCTATTGGTTTTCCAGTATTAATTGAAGTAAAGCACTACCTAACTCATAAGGGGAAATATCCCTTTCATTTTTCACTTTTTACAAAGATTACAGCAACAACGTTTTTTGCCTTAGTTATTTTGGGCACACTCCTATTTTTACTGTTGGAGTGGAACCATTTCTTTGTAGGGAAAAAGTGGCATGAGGCCTTTTTCTACTCGATGTTTCAATCAGTGACAACACGAAGCGCGGGCTTATCAACATTAGATATATCGCAATTTACAGAGCCGACCATTTTGATCATGTCAATCTTAATGTTTATTGGTGCATCCCCTTCAAGTGTAGGAGGAGGAATTCGAACAACCACATTTGCGATTATGTGTTTAAGTATTATTTTTTACGCAAAAGGAAGAAATACAATCAAAGTATTTAATAGGGAAATCGACCCGTTGGATATAACAAAGGCTTATGTTGTAATAACAACTGCGATTATTCTATGTGGGACATCCGTTATTTTATTATCCTATCTTGAATCATTTCCGATTTTACCAATCATATTCGAAGTGGCATCGGCCTTTGGGACATGTGGCTTATCAATGGGAATCACACCTGACCTTAGCACACTTGGGAAATTAGTAATTATAGCGTTAATGTTTATAGGTAGAATTGGCATCTTCTCATTCCTATTTTTAATTCGTGGTCAAGAAAAGGAAGAAAAATATCACTTCCCGAAGGAGAAAATTATTATTGGGTGATGAAAGCAGGGCTGGATTTTTCGGCTTTGCTTTCGTTTATTGTTAACAAAATTTTACTAATTGGGAAAAAAATATTTGATATACTTAATAATAGTATATTTTGTTTGTAGAGGAGGACGATTTGATGAGCTTCTTTAAACGGTTTTCTAATGATGATGTCATCGTGGATGGGGAATGGTTAAGTAAAGCTAAAGATATGGAAGTTTTAATTAATATTTCAGATATAGAAATTAAAAAGCAAATGGACTTGATCCATTTGGATGTAAATAGCTTAAAATTGATTAAAGCTCTTCAGCCATTAGTTAAAGAAAATATTGATATAATTATAGACTCATTTTATGATTCGATATTAACGGTAGAGAGTTTAAAACAAATTATTGAGAAGCATTCGACGATTGAGCATTTGAAAAATACTCTCGAAAATTATTTAATACAAATGTTTAGCGGTAGAATAGATGATTCATTTATTGAAAGCCGTAAAAGGGTTGCAAAAGTTCATTATGATATTGAACTTGAATCAAAATGGTATATGGCAGCTATGCAAAATATTCAAATCTCAGTAATGAATTTAATATTCGAAAATATAGGAGGACGCCATTCTATCCGTGAATTTATTAATGCCCTAACAATTCTCCTAAACTTTGAAACGCAGCTTGTTCTAGATGAATATCACAAGGAAAATATGCTGGAAAAAGAAAAACAATATGAGGAAGTTAAAAGCAATTTAAAGAATAGAGTCATAAATGTCAGTGAGGAAGTTGCCGCACTTTCGGAACAAACAAGCGCCTCGGTAGAACAATTAATCGCCAGCAGTCAGAATGTTAATTTCAATGTAATGAACTGTACAAACAAGTCAAAAATGACAAAGGAAGCAGCGTTAGAAGGACAAACTAGAATGCTTGCCCTTAAAAATCAAATCCAATCGATTACAGCAAGTACAGCCCATATGAAGTCGATCATCTTACAGCTTAATGATTCCAGTGAACAAATTAAAAAGGTTGTTTCTATTGTCCAGGATATAGCTGAACAAACTAATTTGCTGGCATTAAATTCAGCGATTGAAGCGGCAAGGGCAGGGGAATATGGAAAAGGATTTGCGGTTGTAGCGGATGAGGTACGGAAGCTCGCGGACGAGACAAAAAAGTCAGTTTCTGAAATAAGTACATTAATTGGTAAATCTAATGAATATACAACTGAAGTAGTGAATTCGATTAATGAAGTACAAGCGATGGTTGTCCAGGGAGAGGACGAGTCCAATTTTACGAGTGAAGCATTTGAAAATATTACGAAGTCCATTAATGAATCAATACAAGATTTTCAAAGTGTAGAGGATAAAGTAGAGGGATTAGTAAAGGTGATCGAGCAGATTGGTGCGGCAACAGAAAAAGTAGCTGTTTCAGCTGAACATTTGGATGAAACAGTAAGATATATATAGTTTAAGAGAGCAATTGCCTATTTCTGTATTTGCTTGAATCTATTATAATTTAAATAGGGGGAACTCTAATCTATATAAGGGAGGTTTGTCAAGATGCTTAAGGTAGTAGTTGAAAATGACGAATTTGATAAGCAAGACGAACAATCCGATCATAAAAAGCTTCCATTAGGAAAAAATGTGAAAAAGGCGTTAAAGGAATATTTACGTGACTATAAAGGTCATGGGGACCGGCCTTTATTTCCTTCCCCTAAAAATGAGAAGCTGCCGATAAGAGATTAATATTTAAAATTTAGTGATGGCTGCCAGTCGTATCGGCAGCCTATTTTTATAACTTTCTTACAATATTCGGATATTCCACAAATTTATGATATCGCTTTCGAGAAAATGACATAAATTTCTAGAAAAAATTATTGTTTATGGTGTTGACTAAATGCTCATTCGGGTTTAAAATTATCAGAAAATATCGATAAATTAAAAACAAAAAAGTAGGAAGGAAGATATTAATGCCAAATACAGTTGAGGTAAAGCCGGAAGATAAAAAACAAACAAAAGAAGAAGACCAATCTGTAATTCAATATATTTGTGATCTTTATAATGATAACTAATATGTTTAGTTAGTTTCTATTTTTGACTCTCTATTTTGTAGAGGGTCCTTTATCCAGCGGTTGTTGTAAGCGCTTAAATCAGGGTTGTTAATACAGATAATTATAACACTTTTCATATTAATTGAATCTTACTTTTTGTTTTGTAACAAAATGTTTTATATTTTTTGCCATAAATGTGAAATTATTCACAAACTAGTGGTATAAAAAATAGACAGGCATATAATTAGAAATATAAAGAACAAATGGTGAGAGAAAATGAAAGGTGGCGCATTGAATTATGGCAGGTACAGCTGTACTTTACCGTAATCAACAGGAGGTTATCGTTTTAGAAGATGTTAGGAAGGAAACTTTGGAGGAAATTAAGCAACAATGCGGCGATGAAAATTGCACTTGTACTCTTAACATTCACAAGGTGGATTTAGGAAATGTAATGGTTATTGGCTTCAAAGAGGACGTTGTTGACTGGGACTATGGATATTAATTCTAGACATGGGGCGACTCATGTCTATTAATTTTTTCCGTACATCAAAAAAGCTGTTTTGATAGGTAACAGATACCCATCGAAACAGCCCCTTATAGATTGATTATTATTGATTCAAAAAACGTGGGAATAAGATGTTATTTTCTTTATGAACATGGATAAACATGTCAGACTCAAGTGCTTCCAATCTTTGGAATGTAGTTGTATAAGTCATACAAGCATCTGCTGGTAATTCGTAGTCATTTGTAATCTCGCGAATAAGTTTCAATAGATCTCCGGCATGATCATGTTCTTTTTCAAGTTCGGTAATTGCCGCTTTAACTTCTTCCAGTTTTTCTGAGGAAGGGTCAGCTTCATATGACTTAATTAAAGGGAAGATGACTTCGTCTTCTTTAATGATATGTTCCATTAATTCCTTGCTTAAATCATGAAAATGATTGTATACTTCGCCTAGTTCAGGATGGCCTGATCCATGGACTCGATAAATTTTTGTAACTAGCTGTCCAAGCATTGGAAGCTCGTCAGTTAAATAGGCATGATGAGTTTGCATTACATGATCGATTAGGTCAGCGCTTGAAACTTCTTGCCAGTTCGTAGTTTCAGTGTTCATTGCTTGCATTTTCTCATAGCCTTCATTTAACGCCTGTACAATCTCATCTTCGTTTAAGTTCTTTTCAAGAACGGCATCATGAAGGGGGCGATTTCCACCGCAGCAAAAATCAATTTTGTATTTTTTAAATAAGTCGGCAGCCTGTGGGTATTGTGTAACGATATCTCCAACATTCATTGTGCTTGTTATTGTTAATGACATAAATCATGTACCTCCTAATATTTGTTTATCTTAACTATATAACAACTTTTACACCGTGTGAGTGATGTAAATCACAGATGAATTTTGGTTTTTTATTTGTGTAAAAAAATGTTCGAAAAATGTTTTTAAAAAATTCGCAAATTTGTCAAAATCACTCTTTAAAAAGTTTGTGAACAATTGTACAATTAAAAATATATATAACAACATAGGTTAGTGTAACTACAGTGGAAATAGTGTTATTGGATTATTAAAACATTGAAAACGTTTGCTTAGTTTTTTTAGATTGTGGTTATTTAGAGGATAGAAATAGTATTCCTATTTCTAAACTCTTTTAATATAACATTTTAACTTTATTCAGCAGAAATTCGCTGCTGAATAAAGTTAAGCCTCCGGCGGATGCCTCAGATTTTCAGGGGTAGTTTTTCGAGCAAGCTCGAAAAAATCTGGGCGCAAATACGCCAAGACGTATTTGATTTGTAGATTCATCTAAAAAAAAGCGTGGTTTATTCGAGAGGAGTGTGTTTCTTTTGCACATCGTTGTTTGTGTAAAACAAGTTCCAGACACAAAAATCATCAAGGTTAATCCAAAAACGAACACATTGGACCGCCGTGGTGTCCCTGCTATTTTGAATCCTTATGATGGTCATGCAGTGGAAGAGGCAGTTCGTATTAAACAACAGGTCGGTGGAAAGGTTACTGTATTATCGATGGGACCACCACAGGCTACAGATGTTATTAAGAAGTGTATCGAAATTGGAGCAGATGCAGGCTATTTAATTACGGACCGTCGTTTTGCCGGTGCGGATACATTGGCTACCAGCTATGCATTATACAATGCTCTCGAAAAAATATCAAAAGAAGACCCAATTGATTTAGTGCTTTGTGGCTTACATGCCATTGATGGAGATACAGGACAGGTTGGACCTGGTATTGCCAGACGATTAAATATTCCACCTGTTACCAAAGTAATAAAAATTGAGGAAGTAAATGAAGGCGGAAGGTATATTAAAGTTCACCGAAAAATTGAAGATGGCTATGAAGTGATTCAATCACAGCTACCATGCTTAATTACAGTTGAAAAAGAAATCAACGAAGTTTCTTATTCGCCAATGCCCAATATGATTAAAGCGGCAAGATATCAACCAGTTATTTGGACAGTTGACGATTTTGAAGGAGTTGACATCGCTCAACTTGGCTTAAAAGGTTCACCAACAGTGGTTGGTAAGATGTGGGCGCCACAGCCTCCTGAAAAAGCAAAAATATTGGAAGGAAGCGCTAGTGAACAAGTTAAGGAAATCGTATCAACTATCTTTGCTGAAAAGAGCGAACTTTTTCAGACAGGTAAATAGGGGGATATAAGATGATCGAAGAATATAAAGGCGTCTGGGTATTTATTGAAGAGCGTGAAGGCGAAATTGCTGGAGTATCACTTGAGCTTTTAGGTGCTGGACGTGAATTAGCGAATAAACTAGAGGTGCCTCTTGCAGGTTTCCTTTTAGGAAATAATATAAAAGCGTTAGCGAACACTTGTTTTGAATATGGTGCTGACGAAGTTTATTTAATCGACGATCCAGTTCTTCAAAACTATCGGACTGAGCCTTATATGCATGGCGCAAGCCTTCTAATTAGAAAATATAAACCTGAAATTATTCTATATGGTGCCACATCTAACGGAAAAGACTTGGCGAGTGCGATTGCTACAGATATTAGTACCGGTTTAACAGCAGACACAACAATGCTTGATGTAGACTTAGAGAAACGTCTGTTTGAAGCAAGTCGTCCTGCCTTTGGCGGAAATATCATGGCTACGATTCTTTGTAAAAAACATCGTCCGCAGATGGCAACGGTAAGACCAAAGGTAATGAAGGCATTAGCTCCTGAAAGAGGCCGTACAGGTACAGTCGTTGAGGAAAAACTAGGTTTAGAGGAAAAGAGTCTTCGAACAAAAGTTTTAGAGATTGTTAGAGATACAACGAAAAAAGCAAACCTATCCGATGCCCATATTATTGTGGCAGGCGGTAAAGGAATGGGAGATGAAAAGAACTTCCAGTTGTTGTATGAATTTGCTGATGTGATTGGTGCGACTGTAGGTGGAACTCGTGATGTAGTTGAGGCTAGTTGGCTTGATCACCATCTTCAAATTGGTCAGACAGGTGAAACGGTATCACCAAAGATTTATTTTGCATTTGGAATTTCCGGTGCGATTCAGCATGTGGTTGGAATGAAAAACTCGGAGCTTATTATTGCTGTAAACAAAGATCCTAATGCAGCTATCTTTGATGCATCGCATTATGGAATTGTTGGGGATGCAATGGAGATTCTTCCGTTACTCATTCAAGAATTCAAAGCAGCACTAGAAAAGGCCGGGGGTGTAGTTGAACATGTCTGAAAAATTTGATGTTATCATTGTAGGTGCGGGACCTGCAG
>JAEWMK010000384.1 GCA_023457235.1 Bacillota bacterium | reverse complement strand
TGCAATTTCCTTATAAGATACATCCAGGAAATACTTCAAAACTAATAGGTTCTTATAAGCCGGTTTTAACTCGTTTAAAGCCTGCATTAGTTCTTCCCTAGTTTCCTCAGTTAAATAAAAATCTTCTGTACTACCAATAGAAGGCCTTAAAATCTCAATTTCCTCAGAAGTAAGCTGAACAATTGTCTTCTTTTTCCTATAAAGATTGTAGTAACTATTAATGGCAACCTTAAAAAGCCAGGCTCTTATTTTATCTTCATGAATAGAATCAATTTGTTTAATTGTTCTATACAAAGTATCTTGTACAATATCCTCAGCGTCTTCTTTAGTAGCCCCCATTTTCAGCAGATATTTAAATACCAATTTTGCTTCATCAAACAGAAGGTCTTCTATGTTCCCATCTCTCATGTCTCACCAACTTTTTTCTACAATACATTTAAGCCTGTTAATAATAACGTTATTAGTTAACTCACCTATATAACAAACGGATGCCTAAAAAGTATACAAATTTAATAAAATAAAAAAATTATATTTTTTTGAGCCCCAACGCTACACATTTAATATATACTTCCTTAATGAACTGCAAGTATAAAAAGCCCAAAATCTCAGCGTTAAAATTGAGAAATTGGGCTTTTACGTTAAATATCTAATTATTTAATACTAACTTGAGTGGCGTACATCGCTTCGGTTTCCAACAAAATTATCCAATAATCTTTTCCGCAGTAATATTGAAAGCTAATTTCCAAATAGCAGCCAAACAAATGATGTCAACCACTATATATAGATAAATTCCATAAGAGAACAAAGTGCTCACAAAATGTAAACCAGCAAACAGTGCAACAAACAGCATTAAACCGAATACAATGGCACTGTTGCTGTTTTGATTGTACTGATCAAAAGACTCTGAGAAAGGAATTGACTTTTTAAGAATCATAAAACAAATAACGGCATAAATGCAGGCATTTAAAAATACAACTAGAAGATCTGGTAAAACTCTCACTCCAAATAGCGCGATAAATACAGCACTTAAAAGCAAGTAAACAGGTAAATATAACTTAAAGATAAACGCCTTTATCGTACCGCTAAATATCGGTTTTAGTTGTTGTATAGGAGCAACCCTGTAAATCCACGCACCCTTATATTTTCCTGAAAACTTCAGAAGGATCATGATAGTCGGGATGATGATTAAGCTAAAGTAAATTGTTAAATATGAATTGCTAGTAGATAGATGATCAAGATTTGCATCAAATCCATTCATAATAAAAATAAAAGGAATCACGATGGAAAAGCCCAAAGATGGATAGACCTTTAATTTAAAATCTCGTTCATTTTTCATCATGGAACTAGCAAATCGGAAAAAGGCTCTTTCTTCATTTGAGTGGCAAATGGCTTTAAGGAACAAACGAGCAAGCTTGCTTTGTTTATTTTCCTTCGCTTTCCCATGATAAGTGAGCTTTTGAAGGTTTTGTTCAAAAACATGATTTAATTTCATATAAATCCAAATGGATAGGAGAGGAATCAGGATTCCGAAAGCTGAAAAGACAAGGTAAAACAACTGAAAGGCACCATTCATCATCATTTCCATACTTGCCCCATACCACATCGGAAAGATAAATATTTGCCACCATTGCGGTTCAAGCGATACGGTTAAGTCAATAAACTGAAAAGAGCGAACAAGCAATTGGTACCCCACCATAATCATAAGAGACAACCCAATTTGGACATAATTAATAATATTTTTTAATTTTTCCCCATCAAATAATCGTAAAATAAATATATAGATAAGAGCGGTTAGGCAAACGATCAACAGGTCAATTAGGATAATATTTACGACTGAAACTAGGAAAAACAAGAAACCATTTTTGATAAGTCCAACAATCAATGGGACACTGACAAGCGCTATGGTAAGAAAAGACAAATAAATGCCACCATGTACTATTTTCGCAGTGCTGATCGTTTTTCGATCAACTGGCTTTGGGAACAGGATGTTTCGGTCACGGATGTCTAGTAAAACAGTAGAAAAATCGGAAATCATTGAGGTCATGACAAAAAAGGTGAAAATTCCAAAGAAGAAACTCATTTGAAAAAGATAATTTTCACCCATAAGAACAAATGGAAGCATAAACAGACTAAATAACACGTAAATCCATAAAGATTTTATATACTGATTGTTTTTTTCCTTGTCTTCTTTTTTCGCGTTTTGTGAGAAAATGGTTGGCACACGCCGACCATCCATCGTTAACTTAACTTGTAAAATTCTTCTCATTATCTTGTAATCTACGCCAAAGCTGCTAAAAACTTTCTCAAAACGATCCAATAGTTTCAGCGTGCGAAAGTCCTGCATTCTTACATCTCCCTTACGACCGATACAAATCTTGCACCAAATTCTTTATGTTCATTAAATCCTGTAAGTTGGTTAAAAATTTGTTCAAGTGACCCCTTAGTATTTTGCTGCTTTAACTCTTCAAAGGTGCCATCTGCAGCAATTTTACCGTCATGCAGGAGAATGATGCGGCTGCTTATTTTTTCGACCACATCCATAATATGAGAAGAGTAAAAAATCGTTTTTCCTTGTTCGGAAAGTTGTGTCATGATTTCTTTAAAAATCATCACGCTGTTTGCATCCAAACCATTAATAGGTTCATCAAAAAATAAAAGTTCTGGATTATGTAATAAGCTCGAGATAATTAAAAGCTTTTGACGCATTCCTTTTGAGTAAGATGCAATTCGGGAATAATAAACTTCTCCTATCCCGAATAGTTCCATTAGGCTTTTTGCCTTATAATCAGCAAGGTCAAGGTTAAGACCATACAATTCGCCGATAAAGGTTAAATATTCTTGACCAGTTAGGTTGTCGTATACTTCAGCGATTTCCGGTACATAACCAATTTTTCTTTTATACTCGATATTTCCATTAGAAATATCATGACCGAAGATTTTGATATCACCGAAATAATTGTCTTCAATACCAAGTATGATTTTAACAGTGGTACTTTTCCCGGCTCCATTCGGTCCAATATATCCAATGATTTCTCCTTTTTTCACTTGAAGAGAAACACCATTCAAGACTGTCTTTGGACCATAATTCTTTTTCAAATCAGTAATTTCTACTATAACTTCTTCCGTCATCTTAATTCTTAATCCTCCATTTCTGGATTATATATCCATTTAATCTGTTTCTAGTGTACCATTAACGCCTTTACTTACTAAAGATAGAACAGAAAAATTCCCATGAATCACTTTCTGTTTGGTACGTTGTTATGGCCGTAATCACAAAAAATAAAGGCTGCCTCTTGGACAGCCATTAATCATCAAGAATTAATTCCTGAAACTCTTTTAATCATTCTGTATTTGCTTTTCATTTACGTACTCCATAAAATCTCGTGCTTCTTGAAACTCTTTCTGAAGGCTGGATGGAATCTCATGAAGTTCTACATAATGATCTGGGTTTATTTTACTTTTTACTAAGATCTCTTCATGGGTCATAAGTGAGTCAATATATTGATTGTACTCATTTTCTGTTAACAATTCTCGACTAGATTGCTGGCCATTTAATCGATCAAAGTAAGGTTGTACATTCCAAAATACTTGCTGCAATTCAGCTTCCTGCTCTTGCGGAAGTGCATCATAGTTAATATTGCCGTACTTATCACCGTATTCGAGTTTAGCATGGGTTATTTGTTTAACTAGACTGACAAATTCCTTATATTCTTCGGCCCCCAATTCCCCTTTAGCCTGTGCAAGTTTGGCATCCAAACGGAGGTATCCCTCCATAGTAGCACTAACAATATGTTTCTTTAAATGATCGAAAGAACCGTAGAGGTCGTCTGCCAAAAGGAACTGGGAAGCAAAAACTCCTGTTGGAATCAATAAAGATGCTAATAGAATACCGGTAATGATACGTTTTTTCATTCTCTGTTTTCCAGACGAGATATTACTCATCACTTTCATTTTTAAGCCAGTAGAAGGAATGAGTTCCTTACCTTTTTCCTGTAAAGCCTCTATTACCTTTGTCTCAATATTCATACGCGTTCCTCACTTTCTCAGAAATAGTTCTGTTTTTTACTTTTTCACGCAATTTTTTCAAAGCAGCATTAATTCTTGACTTAACAGTACCGATAGGAATCTCTAGAATCCTAGCTACCTCTTCTTGAGAATAGTCGTTTAAATAACGAAGAATAATAACCTGTTTAAGTTTATAAGGGAGCTCATCCACTAGCT
>JAEWMK010000383.1 GCA_023457235.1 Bacillota bacterium | reverse complement strand
GTTTGCATCTGCCCCAAATATGGCTGTTTTTACAAGTGAAGATCCTACTACGCTTTTGGCAATCTTCCCTGCATCTTCATCAGTAAGGGCACCTTCAATCTGAACCTCAACAAGCTTTGTAGCTCCTTCTCCGTCTCTCGCAATTTCTTTTGCTAAATCTTCACAAGCCATTTGTAATGCTTGATAAAACACATCCCATTCAGGATGGTCAGGTGTTAATGATTCATTTTCTGCCATTCCATTTGCCATCACAAGAACCATATCGTTTGTTGATGTATCACCATCAACGGTAATACGATTAAATGTTTTATTCGTAATTTCACTTAATGCCATTTGAAGGTTTTTAGATTCAATATTAGCATCAGTTGTCACGAAGCCAAGCATTGTCGCCATATTAGGATGAATCATCCCGGAACCTTTCGCTGCTCCGGCAATCGTTACTGTTTTTCCATTAACCTCGATTTCGTAGCATGTTGTCTTCGCTACAAGATCCGTTGTTAAAATTGCCTTACTAAAAAGATCCCCGCCTTCTATAGAAGGAACTGGACTCAATTGTTCAATTCCCGCTGAAACTTTATCCATTGGCATTAATTCACCGATTACTCCTGTTGAAGCAACGGCAACGTAATGTTCTTTTAATGAAAACTTTTCAGATACTTCTTTTCTAATTCTGTAAGCATCTTTTTCGCCTTGTTCTCCTGTACATGCATTGGCATTACCACTATTACAGATAACCGCTTGAAGTAATCCTTCTTTAGCAATACTATCTTTTGTAATTTTCAAGGGCGCTGCTTGAAAAGCATTTAGAGTATAAACTGCTGCACAGTTTGCTGGAACTTCACTTAAAATGATGCTCAAGTCTAATTTATCTTTTTTGCGAAGATTGGCATAAATCCCTGTTGCACTAAAACCTTTTGGACTTGTGACAGAACCATTTTCAACCTTCTTAAATCTTTTGCTTATATTGCTTTGCCCCTCTAAAATCACTTTCGTTCTCTCCTTTGGTAGTGGATGCTCTCTTTAATTTGTCTAGCTCCAGCACCCAGCGACTAGCAAACTTCGCATTCCTCCACTACGATAAGTCAACATCAGCTCGTACCTCGCTGTGTTTCCTTTATCTCATTGCGAAATGCTCCAGTTTGTTCGTCGCTAAACGGGTGCTTGCGCTTTTCTCATGGATAAACAGGAACAAAATTAAGCCCTGTTTTTTCATCTAATCCCATCATAATATTTAAGTTTTGGATTGCCTGCCCGGCTGCCCCTTTAACTAGATTATCAATACATGAGACAATCATGATTCTTCCGGTTCTTTCATCATATGCTAAACCGATATCGCAATAGTTTGAACCGTAAACCTCTTTTGTTGAAGGGAAAACGCCTTTTGGACGAACTCTAACAAACGGTTTATTTTCATATGCTTTATTATAAAGTTCATGAAGCTCGTCGATTGTCATCTTATTTTTTGCTTTTACATAAATAGTTGACATGATTCCTCTAGTCATTGGCACAAGATGTGTACTAAAGGTAATCGGCCCTATGTTTTCATTCCATCCTTTTAATGTCTGTTCAATTTCCGGTATATGTTGATGTTGATTTACTTTATATATTTTAAAATTGTCATTCATTTCCGTATAATGACTAATCGCGGATAAGGAACGTCCTGCGCCGGACACAGCCGATTTCGCATCAACTATAATAGAATCTTCTATTATAAGTTCCTTTTGAATTAATGGCGCTAATCCTAGTTCAACGGATGTTGGATAACAGCCAGGATTTGCGATTAAAGTCGCTTTTTCGATCTCCGCTTTATTCCATTCAGGTAAACCATAAACGGCTGTATCAATTGTTTCCTTTGGAGCAGCCGACTTTTTATACCAAAACTCATAATCTTCTAACTTTTTAATCCGCAAGTCTCCTGATAGGTCAATGACTTTTAACCCTTGCGCCACTAACTCTGGCGATAGTTTGCTAGAAATCCCTGACGGTGTTGCTAAAAAGACAAGATCAACGTTTTTAGCCATCTCCTCTGGATTAATTTCATCTAATTTATTATAGATAATTTCCTGTAAATGCGGATAACTCTCAGTATATGGTGTACCTTGCTGTGAAGAGGAGTGCAAAGATACAATTTCAACCTCGGGATGATGGTTTAATAGCCGAATTAATTCCGCTCCGCCATATCCAGTTGCTCCTACGATTGCTATTCTCACCATTTGTCCTCCTATTCATAATTTATTAAATTCATAAATTCTTTGAAATTAGTATTTATTATATAGTTGCATAAAAATAAAATCAAATGTATTTTTATGAATTTAACAAAATTTTTTAACAAGTAAATATGAATTAAGTGTGAACAATAGTACATACTGTGAAAAATGTCACAACAATACAGTAAAATGATAACTATAATCAGATTCATAGACACTAGTTCTGTTCTGCTTGTTTAATTTGAAGGAGGTAAAACTTATGCTTTCTGAATTTTTAAGGGGAATCATTTTCTTTAAAGATTTACCTGATCATTTGCTAGATGCCCTTGCTGCCAAGGTTAAAACAGCTTCCTATAAAAAAGGGGATTATATATTTCATGAGTCGGATGAAGCGAAAGCTATTCATTTTGTGAAAAACGGTATCGTTAAAATCAAAAAGATTAACCCACAGGGGAAAGAATTAATCGTCTGTATAAAACGATCCGGGGATATTTTTGCTGAAGCTTCTTTATTTTGTGAACCGGGGACAAACTATCCTGGGACGGCCCAGACCATATCAGATGCCGAAGTCTTGTTTTTATTAACCTCTGATTTAGAGGATGTGATCTCTATCAATCCTGATCTCTCAGTTGAAATGATTCGGTTTATGGGCGGTCAACTTCGTTCCTTTACTTCCATATTAAGAGACATCGCTTTATTGGATGTATACGGGAAAACAGTAAAAACAATCGAAAGATTAGCTCGTGATTTCGGGAGTAAAACAACTAGTGGAGTAAAAATTGAACTTCCATTATCAATTCAAGAATTGGCCAATATCATTGGATCAACACGTGAAAGTGTGAGCCGCGTTCTTTCCAAGTTAAAAGATCAGGATTTAGTTACGATCACTGAGAAGAATATTGTTATTAATAATTGGTGTGATTTCTGTCAGATGTTTGTGGAGACAGCAGATTATTAGAAAAGCGGAGGGCACCCGTTTAGCGCCGTTCGGACTGGACTGAACCGGAGGAGATAAAGGATACACGTCGAGCAAAGCGTGACGATGTTGACTTATCGTACGGAGGTGAAGGAAGTCTGCGAGGCGCTGGGGGGCCGGAGCTAGACAATAGAAAAGCGAAAGCGCTGGAACTAGACAGTATTAAGAGGTGGATATGCATTCCACCTCTTTATTTGTCCAAAAAAAATAGAGTACAAAAAGTACTCTAAAAAAGGGGGTTAGATATAGAAACTTAACATTTATTGCTAACACACATATTTACCCACCAATAGCGGACATCACGCGTGTTGTCGGATTACCAAAATCAAAATTCTCATCACCCATTTGGTGACGTTCAGGTTTTATAAACATTGCTTTTTTGAAAGCATGGATTAATTGCTGCTCGTTATCAATGAGCTGTCGTAATGAAACTTCATCTTGCCAGAAAAGACAGGGCTTTAAATGTCCATCAGCAGTTAATCTTAATCGATTACAGTTATCACAGAAATTACATGATATCGGATGAATTAATCCAAATGTACCCTTTGCATTTTCAAATGCATATTGGTCTGCGGGGCCGCTATTTTTATGTGTTGTTACCGGATTAAACTGCGTGATGCTTTCCGCAATTTCTTTGACAATCTCCAATGACTGATACTGATTACTCCAAATATTATTCGTTTGCCCAATTGGCATGTATTCAATAAAGCGAATATTGATTGGTTCACGAATAGTCCATAATAAGAAATCTTCTATTTCATTGACATTGAAGTCTTTCATTAAGACGACATTTATTTTAATTGGGTTAAGACCTAGTTCAACTGACGTTTGAATTCCCTCTAATACATCTTTTAAATGTCCATCCCTTGTAATATAGGAGAATTTTTTCTCATCAAGGGAATCTAAGCTTATATTTACACGGTCAAGACCTGCTTCTTTTAATTCTTTCCCATATTTTCTAAGAAAAACTCCGTTAGTTGTTAGGGCTATATCTTCAATTGTAGGTATTGATTTAATACGGCTAATTAATTCAGGTAAATTTTTTCGTAAAAGCGGTTCTCCTCCGGTAATTCTTATTTTCTTAATACCGAGCTTCGCTCCGACATTTACGATTTGAACAATTTCTTCATCCGTTAATAATTTAGGAAAATCCATACATTGATGTTGACCCTCAGGTACACAATAATGGCATCTTAAATTACAACGATCTGTTACTGAAATTCTTAAATAATCATGATTGCGTCCAAAACGATCCACTAAATTAAGACGGCCATTCATATACTCACTCTCCCAACTGATATTATTGTATAGTTCTGATGGTAAGAATAAATGTGAATTCCATCACATTAATAAACAGTTTCATAAATTGTTCACATATTCATATCCAAATATTCATTTATCATTAATATAGTAATTACAGTATTAAACTGTTGACTTAAAAGCGTTTTTCCTTTTAACTTATATATAGGAAGCGAAGATGATTTTTGGCGAATTTCGTCGAAAGGTGGTTTTAAAATGCCTGAACTACAACAACCAAATAAAAGAATTTTCATGCCAGAATCCATTAAAGAACTTTTAAATTCATTAGACCATACAATGAAAATGCAAAAAGGTTCCTTTTTATTTCAAGAGGGAATGCCTGCAACAGAATTATATATAATTCGTTCTGGAAGAGTACAAATAAGTAAAATTTCCCAAGATGGTAAAGAATTAACATTGCGAATTTGTACAGTAGGGGATATTGTTGGAGAATTGACACTTTTTACAAATGAAGCAAAATACCTTCTCAACGCAAAGGTATTAGAGAACGGTGAGGTTGCTGTATTGAAAAAAGAATATCTTGAACAGCAACTGATGGAAAACGGTTCACTTGCCTATGAATTTATGAAGTGGATGAGTGACCATTTTAGAAGGACACAAACTAAATTCCGGGATCTAGTCCTTCATGGAAAAAAAGGCGCCCTTTATTCTACTTTAATCCGGATGACAAACAGCTACGGTGTAACTCGTGAAGACGGTAGTATTCTAATTAATATCCCATTAACGAACCAGGATTTAGCCAATTTCTGCGGTACTTCAAGAGAAAGTATTAATCGAATGCTAAGTGACCTCCGTAAGGATGAAATTATATCCGTGAATAAAGGAAAAATCACTATTCATGATCTAGAGTTTTTAAAAACAGAAATAAATTGCGAAAACTGTCCACCGGAATTATGCAATATTGATTAATCGATTTTGATAAATCTTATACTTTGATAGTAATGCATCGACAAAAAAATAAAAGTGAAGAATATCACTTAAAAAAAATTTATTTAAAAAAGAAAGCTGGCTTTTTCTTAAAGCCAGCTTTCTTTTTTTGTTTTATTTTGATAAACTTTCTTTTCCTTCTTTATTCCGTAATGCTTTGGGAATATAAACACAGAATGGTTCACTCTCTAAATAATCTCCAGTCATTGCATATGCTCTAGATCTTGAACCACCACATACAAAACGGAATTCACAAACGCCGCATTTTCCTTTATATAGATCAGGGTTACGTAATGATTTGAAAATTGGTGACTCACGATAAATTTCTGCTAATGGTGTTTCACGTACATTGCCGGCTTTTACAGGTAAAAGACCACTAGGGTATACGTCCCCCACATGAGAGATAAATACAAAACCATTTCCGTCATTAACACCTTTAGGCGCTCTTCCTAAACCATCAATGGTACCAGTTGCGCCCTTCATCAGCGCATCTTCATAGTTAATGTCTTCATGATTGGCAATATGTTCTCTCATTTTATTTTGAATAACGACCCTACGGTAATGCTGGGCTGCCGTTGTCTTGATATCGAATTTAACACGCTTGCTTAAATTATATAGCCATGTAAAAACTTGCTCATGCTGAACAGGTGAAATCATATCTGACTCTTGACCTCTTCCTGTTGGAACAAGGAAAAATACACTCCAAAGAACGCAATCTAAATCTTCTACCAATTTGGCCATATCATCTAATACATCGATATTATATCTAGAGATAACTGTATTAATTTGAATTGGAATTTCAAGCTCATGTAAATACTTGATTGCCTTCATCGTTAAGTCAAATGAGCCGCTAACTCCACGGAAATGATCATGAATTTCAGCAGTTGGTCCATCAATACTGAATGCCCATCTTGCAAGTCCAACTTCTTTTGCTTTCTCAATAGCCTCTTTCGTTACGTTCGGAGTTGCACTTGGTGTCATTGATACACGAACACCCTTCTTGATAGCATAATCAGCAATATCATAAACATCCTCACGCATTAATGGGTCCCCGCCCGTAAATACTAGCATAGGATTGTCCATTTCGTAAATTTGATCTATTAAATTCTTTCCTTCCTCAAAAGAAAGCTCACGAGGGTCCCGTTTGTATTGTGCTTCTGCACGGCAGTGTAGACACTTAAGCTGGCAAGCTCTTGTTAGCTCCCATATAACAATAAATGGATCTTTATCATAATCACGATTAAACACGTGAATCACACTCCTTATATCTTCTATAAAGGCTCTTTGGATTATTTTACAGGTAAAACTTTGTAGGTTATGTGATATTTATCACACCGATTCAAGATTTAACAATTTAGCAACAAATATATGCAAAATAACTACAATTAATATGTTTTTAATTACCTCTAAGTTTGTTAATATTGTTATATAGGAAGCCATTAAAAAGAGGTGAACGAAAATGTTACCCCAAACATCAATAAAACAACTATTACATAATGTTCCAATATTTCGTGAATTGACGGATGAAGAGCTGCAGCCCATCATTGATATTTCGCAAACACGTCTATATGAACCAAAAATCCATGTGTTTATGCAGGGGGATACGCAAGACCGAGTCTTTTTTATCCATCAAGGAAAAGTCAAAATTTATAAAACTGATTTCAACGGACGTGAACAAATTGTGTCCATTTTAAAGGAAGGAGATATGTTCCCCCATGTCGGATTTTTCAGAAAAGGGGAATTCCCAGCTCATGCAGAGGTAATTGAACCGACGACACTAATCATCATCCCTATTTCCAACTTTGAAGAAATCCTCATAAAATATCCTGAAGTAAGTATTAAGGTATTTAGAGTGCTTGGGGAAAAAATTATTGATTTGCAAAACCGGCTTGAGGAACAAATTTTATCAAATACGTATGAGCAAATTCTAAAGTTATTACTGCGCTTGTCAAAATCACATGGACAAAAGCTGGAGGACGGGAAATCTAAATTTTTAATCACTACCCATTTTACAAATCGCGAATTGGCAAACATGATCGGAAGCTCCCGCGAAACCGTCAGCCGAACATTAAATCAGCTTAAGAAAAAACATCTTATTGATTCGACCGAAGAGGGTTATTATATCGTTGAAACAGATAAACTCGAAAACGAATTATTTTGACCGATAATTGAATACACTTATGTAAATAATAAGGGTTGTCTCAATGGAATGACTTGTTCACTTGAGACAGCTCTTTTTTGTTGATTGTGATGTAAATCACTTAAAACAGTATTGAAAATGGTTATCATAGAAATATGGCACAATACACAATACATTTAATTGTTCGGGGGGTACATGAACATGATGCCAGGTCTATCTGGTCTATCGAAAACTGAAACAAATATTAAGTTACCCTTTTCTTTTATTATTTATAGTTTACTGGCTTTTTCGGCGTCGCAAATCATCTTAATATTCAGCGGCGATTTTCTGACGAATGGAGCCTTTCGGATCCCGCCTCTATGGATGGTTGCCCATTTATTGGTATTAGGCTGGGCGCTGATGGTCGCCATGGGAGCAATGTATCAATTGGTACCTGTTGCTTTTTTAACGCCGATTTGGAATGAAACATTTGGATTTATCCAATTCGGGATTACGGCCGTAGGAATAACCGGATTTGCATTATCATTGGCATTTTTCCCTAAACTCACAATGGTAACAGGATTTATTACCTTAATCGGAGTGTTAATGTTTCTCTATCAAATGGCAATGACAATGAAAAAACAGACGGAAAAAAATATCCTGACCGCATTGGTTGGCACTGCTTTAATTTGTTTGCTACTGACAATTTTGTTTGGTATTTTTCTTGCAGCAAGCGTTAGTGGACATCTT
>JAEWMK010000382.1 GCA_023457235.1 Bacillota bacterium | reverse complement strand
CACCTAAACGATCTACGATAATTTTTGTTACACGCTCTAAAACATCTGCCATTGTTCGTTCACCTCCCCTCAAGGTATTATATTAAATTATGGCCAAAAATACTAGAGTGGTTCACAATTAATTACATTACCATGCCGCCATCAACGTGAATTGTTTGCCCGGTGATGTAACTGCTCGCATCGGCTGCTAAGAAACGTACTACATTAGCAATATCTGCTGGATTACCAAATCTTGCCAGTGGGATTTGCTTCAACATTTCAGTTTTAACATCTTCAGGAAGTTCATCTGTCATATCCGTCGTAATGAAGCCCGGAGCAATCGCATTTACTGTAATGTTGCGGCTTGCCAGCTCCTTCGCTGTTGTCTTCGTTAAACCGATGACACCAGCCTTAGCGGCAACATAGTTCGCTTGCCCAGGATTGCCACATACACCGACGATCGAAGCAATATTAATAATACGTCCTTTTCTTTGCTTCATCATTTGACGTGTTACAGCCTTTGTACAAATAAATACGCCCTTTAGATTCGTATTAATGACAGCATCCCATTCTTCTTCCTTCATTCTCATCAACAAATTATCTCTTGTAATTCCCGCATTATTGACAAGGATGTCTAATGCACCAAACTCCGAAATTACAGCTTTAACCATTGCATCAACTGAATCAGCATTTGATACATTAGCTTGAATAGCAAAAGCCTCTCCACCGGCAGCTTTTATTACATCTACAACTTCATTCGCTTTTGCTTCACTGCCTGAATAGTTTACCGCAACTTTCGCTCCAGCTTTTGCCAATTCAATTGCAATTTCTCGTCCAATTCCTCTTGAAGCGCCTGTAACAAGTGCAACCTTCCCTGTTAACATTTATGCGTCCCCCTTAAGTTTATTGACCACATCAAGTAATGTTTCTTGATCTGAAATCGCGTATGCATTTACTCTGCGATTTACTTTTTTAACCAATCCTGACAATACTTTTCCTGGTCCAATTTCAATAAAAGTATCAACACCTAAGTCAAGCATCGTTTCAACAGACTTTTCCCAACGGACTGGTGAATACAGCTGTTGGATCAATTTCTCTTTAATATCTTCACTTTCCGTCATAGCTTGAGCTGTTACATTGGCAATCACTGGAACTTCCGCATTACGAATTTCTATCTCATTTAGAACAGCTCCAAACTTCTCTGCAGCAGGCTTCATTAAGATAGAATGGAAAGGACCGCTTACTACTAATGGAATGACTTTTTTGGCTCCACGCTCTTTTGCTAGCCGTGACGCATCCTCGACACCTTTTTTTGTACCTGAGATAACAATTTGGCCAGGGCAATTTAGATTAGCTAATTGGACGGTATCGCCTCCTGCCGTTACTTCCTCTGTAACAGCTTGCAGTTCACTTTCTTCCATGCCTAAAATAGCAGCCATTGTTCCCACACCTGCCGGAACGGCCTCTTCCATATATTCACCGCGTTTTCTTACAGCATATACTGCATCTTCAAAGCTAATCGCTCCAGCAGCAACTAAGGCGCTATATTCGCCTAAACTGTGTCCTGCCGTAAAATCCGCTTTAATGCCATGCTCTTTCAACAATTCTAAAATAGCGATGCTTGTCGTTAGTAAAGCCGGTTGTGCATTTTCAGTTAACGTCAGCGTCTCACTCGGTCCATTAAAAATAATCTCGGATAATGAAAATCCTAGTCTTTCATCGGCTTTTTGAAACACTTTAGCTGTCTTTTCTGACTTCTCAGCTAATGATTGCCCCATTCCTACTGTTTGTGAACCTTGACCTGGAAAAATAAAAGCGATTTTGCCCACTTTTTCTCCTCCTTTATTTTGACTGTATTGTTGTTTCAATTGTTTGGATAACTTCTTTTTCCACCATATCTTTTGCTTGTCGAATCGCATTTAAAATCGCGTTTTGATCGGACGAACCATGCGCTTTAATAACGGGTGCTTTTAAGCCAAACAGACCCGCTCCACCGTACTCCGAGTAGTCCAGTTTATTTTTCAAATTACGTAGCTGCGGCTTAATGACACCAGTGGCAAGCTTTGTTTTTAAACTGCTTGTCAGTTCTGTTTTTAACATCGAAAAAATCGCAAGGGCCGTCCCTTCAATTGATTTTAAAGCAATGTTCCCAGAAAAGCCGTCAGTCACGACAACATCCGCTACACCTTCGAGTAAATCTCTTGCTTCAACATTACCTACAAAATTGATTGGAGCATCCTGTAATAGGGGAAAGGCATGTTTTGTTAAATCATTCCCCTTTTTCTCCTCTGTCCCTACATTAAGAAGTCCAACTCTTGGATTATTGATTTTTCGAACCTTTTCAGCATAGACAGAACCCATAATAGCAAACTGAAGCAAATGTTCCGGTCTGGCATCAGCATTCGCGCCAACGTCCAGAAACACAAAGCCTTGACCATCAATTGTAGGTAAGGTCGGGGATAGCGCTGGACGATCTATTCCATCTATCCTGCCGACAACGAATAAACCCGACGCCATTAAAGCGCCTGTATTCCCCGCAGAAATACAGGCATCTGCACGACCCTCTTTGACTTCATTTGCCATTAAGACCATTGAAGCTGTTTTTTTTCGACGAACGGCACGAACAGGTTCATCTGTTGCCTCAATTACTTCTTCAGTATGTATAATCGATACTTTGTCAGAACTTACTAGGTACTTTTTAATTTCCTCTTCATTTCCTACCAGTGTAAACTCTAAGGAAGGAAATGCTTTTACTGCCTCATTTACACCTTTTACTATTTGCTCCGGGGCGTGATCCCCGCCCATTGCATCAATGGCTATTCTCATTCATTGGACCTGCCTTTATTAATTTTATTCGTACGATACATTTCAAATTCACCTATGAAAGCAAGCTCCTGTCCAACGTAGCATTGCACTAATACGGTTGTTCTATGTCTTTCTTCATCATTGGAAATGACTTTAGCCTTAGCAATAACCCGTTCATTTTCCTTTACTTGACGGGTAAATTTCACATTCGCTTTGGCCGTTAATGCCAATTCATCGTCAATTAATGCAACTGCTAATGAGTTAGCTTGCGCAAACAGATGGTGTCCTCGCGCAATCCGTTTCTTTGTAAAAACGTGTTCACTCTTTACATCAAAAATGGATATTGCACTGTTATCCATCTCCAAATCAACAATTTCACCGATAATTTCTTCAATTTGCAACGACTTTACTTCCTCATCCAGCTTACTTTTTGCTACATCTTTAATTCTTTCGCGAAGTTCTGGAATAGATAATTCAAGTCGATCTAAGCGAATCGTCTGAATGCTGACATTGAATTTTTTTGAAAGCTCATCATCAGTGATAAATGGTGTTTGATCTATTGTGGATTTTAATAATTGCTGCCGCTCTTTTTTAGATAATCGCACTGATTTCACCTTCCGATACTAAGACTAGGTACTAATAGTAGTATAGGGATTTTTAAAGTTTCTTGCAAGCATTATATTTATTATCAAATACGCCTTGGCGTATTTGCACCCAGATTTTTTCGAGCTTGCTCGAAAAACTACCTTGAAAATCGCAAGGCTCGCCGGAGGCTTTAACTTTATTCAGCTCTGCTGAATAAAGTTAATCTAGTTTTTCGCCATTCAGAATGCCCGTTCCTTCTAAAAAAGAGAGCAACATTCGAAAATCATCACTTTCCCAAAAGGCAGTTGATGAAATAAGTATAGCAGCATCATTTCTCGCAACTTCTAATACTTTAAAATCATGGACCATATCAGCGAGCCTGAACTCTGGTAAGCCACTTTGTTTTTTTCCGAAGAAGTCTCCTGGTCCCCGGAGTTCCAAGTCTTTTTGCGAGAGCTCGAACCCATCATTTGTTTCCGTCATGATCGTCATCCGTTCTTTACCGACATCCGATTTCGGATCGGCAATTAATATACAATACGATTGGTCACTGCCTCGTCCTACACGCCCGCGTAATTGGTGAAGCTGTGATAATCCAAATCTCTCTGCATCGTAAATGACCATAACCGTTGCGTTTGGGACATTAACGCCCACCTCTACTACGGTCGTTGAAACGAGAATTTGATATTCATTATTGCTAAACTTCTTCATTACATCCTCTTTTTCAGATACATGAAGTCTGCCATGCATTAGACCAACCTTAATCTCCTTCGGAAAATATTGATTAAGCATACTATGGACATCAATCGCATTCTGGACATCCAGTTTTTCCGATTCTTCAATTAAGGGACAAATAACATAGGCTTGGCGGCCTTTTGCGATTTCTTTATGCATAAATTTCAGAACCCGGTCAAGCATTTTATCCTTCACCCAATAAGTTTCTATTTGTTTACGGCCCGCAGGCATTTCATCAATAATCGAAACATCCATTTCCCCAAAAACAGTAATGGCGAGCGTCCGTGGAATGGGAGTTGCCGTCATAAATAAGACATCAGGGCTTTCGCCTTTTTCCCGTAAAATACGTCTTTGCTCAACACCGAAACGATGCTGTTCATCGGTAATGACTAGTCCTAATCTATTAAAATTAACTTCATCTTGAATTAACGCATGTGTACCAATCAAGATATCAATTTGACCGTCCTTTAATTGCTGCAAAATTTCCTGTCTCTTTTTTCCTTTTACAGAACTTGTTAAAAGAGCGGTCTTTATTTTCTGCGGCTCTAACATAGAAGAAAGTGAGGCAGCATGCTGCTCGGCCAAAATTTCTGTTGGTACCATTAAGGCCCCTTGGAATCCTGCACATTTTGCCGCATATAAAGCAATAGCGGCAACTACTGTTTTTCCAGAACCGACATCTCCTTGCAACAACCGATTCATTCGATATGGCGAAGACAGATCATTAAGAATCTCGTCAACTACTCTTTTTTGGGCATTGGTTAAGGAATAAGGCAAAGAGGTTATAAATTGGTTCACTGTTTCTATTGAAAATTCAAGTGCAACACCGCCGCTTTGCTCTCTTTCGAATTTTCGCAATGCCTGCATTTTTAATTGAAAAAGCAAAAACTCTTCATACACTAACCTTCTTCTTGCTTGTTTTAAATGTTCGGGGCTGGTAGGACGGTGGATTTGAAAGATTGCTTCTTTTTTAGAAAGTAGTTTATATCTTTTTAAAATGGATGAAGGCAGCGGGTCTTCGATATATTCTCCATACTGATGTAATCCAAGTGCTATTAGACGCTGCATCCCTTTTACGGTGATTTTGCCTCTTACAGAATATACAGGTTCAAATTGTTGTTTTCTAATGACCGAACCTTTTTTCAAAACATTGCCCGTAATCGTCTGCCGATGTTGATCCCATTTTCCTGTTATAGTT
>JAEWMK010000381.1 GCA_023457235.1 Bacillota bacterium | reverse complement strand
AGCTTAAAGTTACCGCAAACCCAACGATCATACCGGCAATAACCCCTTGTGCATTGGACCGTTTCCACCAAACCCCGAGCATTAATGCCGGGAAGAACGACCCTGCTGCGAGTGCGAAGGCCCAAGCCACAATTTGTGTAATAACCCCGGGAGGATTTAAAGCCACTACACCTGCAACTAATGTTGCTAGTAAGATAGACCAACGACCAACTGTGAGGCGTTTTTTCTCGCTTGCATTTGGATTAATCGTACGGAAATAAATATCATGTGCAAGAGCAGAAGAAATCGTAATCATTAGACCGCCGGCTGTTGAAAGAGCCGCTGCCATTGCCCCTGCCGCAACTAATCCGATCACGAACATACCTAAGTTTGCAATTTCCGGTGTTGCCATAACGACGATATCATTGGCAATGACCATTTCTGTCCATTGTAAAATACCGTCACCGTTGGCATCAGCGAGCTGTAGCTTACCAGTTTCAATCCAAGAAGCCGTCCAAGCTGGCAGTTCCGCCATTTTTTGACCAGCCACTTGTGTCATAAGGATGAAACGAGAGAATGCTGCATAAGCAGGTGCGGATAAGTATAATAATGCGATGAATAATAATGCCCATGCACCACTCCAACGAGCTGCTTTCATTGTTGGTACAGTATAGAATCGAACGATTACGTGCGGAAGTCCTGCTGTACCGGCCATTAATGTGAACATTAATGCTAGGAATTGCGCTTTAGTGCCATTGGTGAACGGCGCAAAATACTCCGAGACCCCGAGTGCGGCATCGAGTTCATGGAATTCAGATACGATTTTACCATATGATAGCCAAGGCATTGGATTGCCCGTGATTTGTAAAGACATAAAGATTACCGGTACAAGGTAAGCCACAATCAATACGATATATTGTGCAACCTGTGTCCAAGTAATCCCTTTCATCCCGCCCATTGTTGCGTAGAATGCGATGAGCACAACCCCGATCATCGTACCAATCTTCGCATCTACCTCGAGTAAACGTCCGATAACGACCCCGGAACCAGACAGCTGTCCGATCGAGTAAACGAAACAGATAATAATAGTAGCAATCGCACCTAAAAGCCGAGCTTTGTCACTATTATAGCGATCCCCTAGAAACTCGGGCACCGTATAACGGCCATACTTCCGAAGCTGCGGTGCTAACATGAAGGTTAAGAGTAGGTATCCACCAGTCCAGCCCATGATGTAGGCTAATCCATCGTAACCAAGAATCATGATTGTACCAGCCATACCAATAAACGAGGCAGCGCTCATCCAGTCTGCACCAATCGCCATCCCGTTCCAAACTGGCGATACACCACGGCCTGAAACGTAGAAATCAGATGTGGATTTCGCTGTATTATAAACAGCTATCCCAATATATAAAGCAAAAGAAGCCAAAATAATGGCAAAGGAAACGATAAACTGTTGATCCATTGTATTCCCCCCTATATTCTATTAGATTTATACTTTTCAAGATAAAGCTATAAAGAATAAGGATTGCTTAATGGTCAATTGTTTTTCCATTACTTAACACTTCATTTCGTTTCTCATCAATACCGAATTTCTTGTCAATTTTGTCACTAACAATGGCATTTATAAATAATAGAATTACAAATGTTAATACCCCGCCCTGGGCTCCAACCCAATAATGGAATGGCATCCCATTAAAAGTCATTCCTGAGAAGCTCTCTGCGAAAGCTGCAACTCCAAAAGAAACTAGAAATCCGATTGCCAAATAAATGATGATGTTACGTGTGCGCAACCTAAAATAGGCATCAGCAACACTTTTATCAATCTTTTTCATCTAGATTCCTCCTTTTCTGACTGAGCTCTCCCAAATCGTTATGCGACAACGACGTTTAAGCATTTGAACTCTAGGCTGAACCACCCCCTTACGTTAATAACTACTCTTATATGTAAGCGCGTGCAAGGAGACTATTTATTTACCACTATAGTTTTATGATAAAATTAGAACTTTTAGCACATTTTTTTACTAGCCCAATTGTGAACTTTTCAAGAGCCGCAGGGTCGGGTTCTCTGGCCCGTTTTACGGGTGCGCTGCGGTGAGCCACAGGGTCGGGAACCGTGGCTTTTTAATGCTCCTCTTATGGATTTTTTTATAGTAAAAGCTTTTAAGGATAGTCCACTGGAATATTTTATCATCTGGTATATAAATGTTATTATTATATGTAAAGTACTGCAGTACGAACGGAGGGTATTTTAGCATTGCCTGAGGAAAAGGTCCGGTATAGTTATGCTGATTATCGCAATTGGGATGAGAGTGTTCGGGTAGAGTTAATAGACGGTGTTGTCTATGATATGTCACCGGCACCAAGTAGAAGACATCAGGAAATACTATTGGAGTTTAGTACCGAATTTAATAATTTTCTTAGAAATAAAAGTTGTAAAGTATACCTTGCCCCCTTTGATGTACGACTGTTTGGTGAAAACAAAGATGATAAAGATGTTTTAGATGTAGTACAGCCTGATTTATCTGTAATATGTGATAAGTCTAAGTTAGATGACCACGGCTGTAATGGTAGTCCAGATTTTATTCTTGAAATATTGTCGCCTTCCAATCCTATCCATGATCGCTGGAAAAAATATAAGACCTATGAAAAGGCAGGAGTTCATGAGTATTGGATAGTTGACCCTTTCTATGAGACAGTTGAAGTGTTTTTATTGGAGAAAGGATTATATCGGTTATCTGGGGTTTTTTCAAAAGAGGATGTTGTAACTGTAAACGTGGTTGAGGGACTGGAGATTGAGCTTTGCAAAGTTTTTTTATAAATGAGCCACAGGGTCGGGTTCTCCGGCTCATTCTGTTGATAAAAGAAGAGCCATAGGGTCGGGAACTCTGGCTCATTCTGTTGCCAAGCCGTGGTGTTATCAAGGAAATGCTTTTGATAATTTGGTTTAATATGGGGAAGGTTAGTGAATCGGAAATAAAATTCTAAGAGGTGAAAGTTATGAGCAATATGGATCTTAGTTTTGAACAATACTTTCAGAAAAAGTTACAAGAGGATAAAGAACTCCTCAAAGACTTACCTTATAACTTAGAACAAATCAAAGAAGTATATCGTCAAGAGTATGAATTTAAAAAGAGTATGCCTGAATTGTCAATCCAAATGGAAGGACAGATTGTTGATTACGATACTGCGGATTATTACCTGCCCGAAAAATGGGAAATGCCAAGGCATGGGAAATTACTCAATAGTGACGAGGATTTGCAAAATGTTTTGAAATTGCTCGTTTTTCAATTGGGTGTGAGGAAGTCACTTGATATTATTCCACGACATCTTATTGAACAATATCTTAATTAGAAGTGAATTCTGGAGCAAGGAATAAAATTCAAGAGTCATATAATAGCCCATTCGGATAAGGAAGAGAATTACAAATAAAACGAGAAGGTAAGGACCCAAATAGGGATAGTAGAGTGTCCTTTTTTATTAACTTAATAATAATTTCATTTTGATCATTTTGTGAGAATTGTATTTTATCACCGTATTCCGCATCCAACATTTCTCTAATTTTTACTGGTATTGTAACCTGTCCTTTCGATGAAATCGTAGATGATAGCGTGTCGTTGTAAGACTTAAAATTATAGTTTTTTTCAGTGCTTTCCATGACGCTCCCTCCTTACCTTCTATTTTATCCTTACCCCTATACAAAATAAATTAATCTTTAAATAAATTATTTTGAATCTCCAATATTTCAGCTTTTGAAAATCCAGTAAATTCCATAATAATGTCCAAATCAACACCTTTACGAAGCATCCTTATTGCAACTTCTACTTTACCTTCCGTTTTACCTTCTGTCCTACCCTTTGCTTCGCCTTCTTCTCTTGCACCTTCCATCATTGAATCCATATCCATGATGGCCTTTTGCCTCATTTCGTAGTACCATCTATTCATTGAGTTCTCACTAATTTCCTTCAAGTAATTCACCGCCTTGTTAATTATAGGATGTTCTTGAGCCAAATGCTCCCACATGCTATCGTCTTCATTTGTAAGAAAACGAATCCATTTAGCAAGTCTGTCTTGTTCTTCGATAGTAGTTCCGGATTGCTGCAGATTTTCAAACTTTTTCATTTCTATAAAGTGTAGTTGCAATAAGTTGGTATAAGGTATACCTGTCCTTTTCTCTGTTAAATGGTATATGTTATGGTAATGAGGATGCGGAAAGTAGTTGAAATAAAGTAGGTTGATTGTTGTTGTTTTACGAAGTAGTTTGTACTTTTCTGATTTTTGGACCTGTCCACTAATGATTTGGGAACTGTAATATAAACTTCTTTTATCAATATTATATTGGTTTGCCAATTGCATTTCAATATTGATATAACCTTCACCTGGAATGCGGGCGTGGATATCAAGGGCAATTTGTTTATCTTGAAGATGGCGTTTATCAAAGTGTGGATTAAGTAGTTGAACTGCTGCCAGTGAATAAGACTCGGGGATATTAAATACATCATTGAGGAAATGAAGTAACAGTTCCTTGGATTGAGGAGTATCACTTCCAAACAGCAGTTTAAAAACGAAGTCATTTTTTGGAAACAATAATTGAGTGGGACTAGATGGTTTCCCTTTATTCATTTATTGGCAAGCTCCTTTCGGGGATTTAATAAAGATGAATAGCAAGGTGCCAAAAACGGCACCTAGTTTTGATTTTCATATTAATGTTTAAATTATTGATTGATAATCACATCAAAACGAATAACTCCTCGACTCCACATCACTATATAGCAATAAATCTCCCCATGTTTTGTAGCCGCGGTCGACGAATTGCTGCAGGAGCTCGCTGAAGAGATACGCTGTTGTTAAGGCGTCGCCTAGGGCTGAGTGTCTTGGGTAGATGCGGGTGCCGAAAGCCATGGCGTATCTTTCAAGATCACGCATTTCCCAGGATGGGCTGAGGAACCCGATTACGTTAAGCGTATCGATGAGTTTTGGCTTTTTTAGGACTTGCTTGGCGCGTCTTATTTCGTGACGTAGGACCATTTCGTCGAAGGCAACGTAGTGCCCTACTAGGGCTGCACTTTTGTTTTGTTCGATAAAGTCAAAGTAGGCGGTGATGGCTTCGATTGATTCTGGGGCTGCTTTGACTTTGTCTTCTGTTATACCGGTTAGTTCGCTGATGATTTTCGGAATGTCCCGATATGGTTTGACGAAGGTTTGGAATGTGTTTTTTTCTAATACTTCGAATCCCTTCATTTGTACGGCACCGATTTCAAGTAGGCGATCGGTTGTCGCTACTTGAAATCCAGTCGTTTCGGTATCGAAGATTGTGAATGATAGCTCTTCGATTGGTGTTGATAATGGTAGATTGTCGTCCAATGGACAGGACATTGATTTTTTTAACCAGAACAATCTTATCCCCCCTATTTTCAATTCCCCCCGGAAGTGGTTTATGTATCGGTGGATTGGTCAACTTTTGAGACTTAAAGCTGACCAATCCGACGTTATAGTTTTGATAAAAGATGGAACTGCAGAGCCCGCACGGCTTTTAACATATTCATGATTTCATCCTTCTCCCAGCTATGGAGGGAAGTGATATCAATTTCCGTTGTACTTTGTTCCCCTTTTAAATGTTTTTCCCAAGACATTTTAATCCGAGTTTTCAAAGCTACTTCGTAGGCATGACGCAAATCATCTGAATGGCTTTCATAGAGTACTTTTCTCCTAACTAGTTCGTTCAGAAGCTGCAAGGACGTTCCTTCGATGATTCCATTTATGGCTCCTAGCACCTGCAAGCAATGATGAAGTGGGAACAGGGCATGCTTTTTCACATCTATTACTTTCTTCTTTCCTTTGAATAGCCCGAGGAAGGATTGATCGATTTGCGGAACTAATTTTTCCCGTTCTTGTTGGGCCATGTAATATAGGAAAGTCTGGGAAACTTCCAATTTGTTTTGAACCATCGAAACGAATTGTTCATTTAAGTTATTATCACCATATAAAAATCGGAACGACAAAAAGTTTTGTCCCAATAAAATTTGTTCGTCCGTTGTTTTCAACGCCCACTCGCGAAGCCTTGCCTTCCAGTCCGTAATAGACCCACGCCAATCCGGGTTATTGGACATCATCTTGCCAATGCAACGTGAATAGCCTGCTTTCTCTAGGTGCACAACGATTTCTTCACCTAGAAGTGAAAAATAATCTTCCACTGCTCGGGTTTGCGACTCATCCGGATCTGCATAGACAAGGAAATGATCCTGATCTGTGAGCATAAACTGCTCCCCTCTAGCACCACTCCCCATTAAATACCAAGTAAATGGGACCGGTGGGCGGCCTTTTCCTTTCTTTTCTAACGATTCAACGGCTAGGGCTACACATTGTCGGGTAAGGCGGTCATACAGTTTTGTAATAATTTCGAGCATATGGACCGTAGAGATTTCGTCATTGATTAAGCTTGTTAAGACATCATAAATAGCGTTTTTAACCGATGGCAGGTTTTCATATGAGGACTGTTCGATTTGTTTTAAAATACTCATCTGTCCTCTATTTTTCTTCGTAAGCAAACTCGATAAGGTCACAATTCCAACTACCCGTTCTTCTTCAATGACCGGTAAATGCTTGACACCATTTGTGTAAAAGGCTGATAAAGCTTCATAGTAATAAGCATTTCGTGAAATTGTAAGTGGATTCGGAGTCATGATATCTTTCGCTTGAAATTGTAGTGAATGATTTTCTAATTGGGTCGCGACTCTACGAACGATGTCTTTATCCGTGATAACCCCAAGGAGCCTCTCCGCATGGTCTACAACAAGAACGGAGCCGATGGAGTGCTCTACCATTTTCCGTGCCGCTTCCTGGGCTGTCTCATTCTCACCTATAGTAATAACCGGTTCCGTCATTAAATCTTGAACGCGACGGACAAATGGCTCACTTTCACCCCAATCCGCTGCCAATTTCACCTGTTCAGCCAGTGATGAATAGATGTCTCTCAGCCTGATTGCTACTTTTCTTAGAAAAAAATCACGGACCCCTTCATCTGCCCATCTATTTTCGATAACTGAATAAGGGATTTTCAGACAATATAGATCTTCAACTGCCTCTACCTCAACGGTAAGAGTACGGATATGATCATCCGGTTCTCCTAAAAACTGTGCCAGGCTTGAAAAGCCGATAATTTCATTTTGTTGGAGAACTTCAAGAATTTCCCTTCTGTCATTTTCCCCGCCAATATAGACTTCTGCCACCCCTGTTAAAATGAGAAGCAGACCTTCCCTGTGGGATTTGGCATACAAGACTTTTTCTGTTTTTTTATAAAATTTCAACTCACAGGCTTCCATTAATTTTGAAAATTGTTCTTCAGTTGAGCCTGCAAATAGTGGATGTTGATGCACCAACTCACATAGTTCTACTTTGTTCAGTACATTCATATCTTCTACCTCGTTAAAATAGACGAAAACCCCCATCCATGGCTTTCAAAGTTGGAAGGAGGGTTCTCAGTCTATTATTTTATTTGTGGGTTAGGACTACCAATTAATTAATGAATTAGCCAATCTCTCTGTAACCAGTTTGTGCTTTGAATTCAACCTCTGCGTATTTCTTCTCATCGCGTTCAGATGAAACTAATGTACCGATAATGGCTGCTAAGAAACCAAGTGGTACAGAGATAATTGCTGGGTTCGTGAATGGGAAGATTGGATTTCCTGTAATTAATGTTGCGCCTTCTGTTGGGCTCATTACGCTTGGGCTGATTGCCACAAGGATTAATGATGAAAGAAGACCTACTACCATTGATGCTACTGCACCCGTTGTATTGAACTTTTTCCAATAGATTGTAAAAAGAATCGTTGGTAGATTTGCTGCTGCTGCGATACAGAATGCTAGTGATACTAGGAACGCAACGTTCATTTTTTCTGCACCGAGTGCAATAATGATTGAGAATATAGCGATACCTAATGATGCTGCACGAGCAGCCTTAACTTGCTCTTTTTCAGTTGCTTTACCCTTTTTGTAAATTTGTCCATAAAGGTCGTGAGCAATCGCTGATGCTCCAGATAATACTAGACCGGCAACAACCGCTAAGATTGTCGCGAAGGCAACAGCTGATACGAATGATTCAAGAACTGGTCCACCTAGTACGCCGGCAAGCATTGGAGCTGCCATGTTACCTGCTGCGTTTTCAGCAACGATCGCATCTGAGCCTACGAATTTCGCTGCACCAAAGCCTAAGAAAATTGTTAATACATAGAAAATACCGATGATCCATGTTGCATAAATTACAGAAGAACGAGCTGTTTTCGCATCTTTAACCGTGAAGAAACGCATTAAGATGTGCGGTAAACCAGCAGTACCTAGAATAAGTGCAATTAGAACTGAAATTAAATCCAGTGGATTTTTATATTTAACGCCTGAATGCAAGTAGGCTTCACCATGTGGTGTTGCTGTTGCCATTTCGTTAAACATTTGAACTATACTAAAGTCAAACTTTAAGAATACTAGGAAGGAAATTACAATTGTTCCTGCCATGAGTAAACCCGCTTTAATGATCTGTACCCAGCTTGTTGCTGTCATACCACCAAATAAAACGTAAATTGTCATCATAATACCTACGATAATAACTGCAATATTATAGTCAATACCAAGAAGAAGTTTAATAAGTGCTCCCGCTCCAACAAGTTGGGCAAGCATATAGAAAATTACGATTGTAATTGTATTGAATGCTGCTGCACCACGAACTTTAGGTGCTGAAAAACGTGACGCGATCATATCCGCCATCGTGTACTTACCAAGGTTACGCATTGGTTCTGCTACTAGGAATAATACTACTAGATACGCTACTAACCAACCAATACTATAATAGAATCCATCATAACCACTTAAAGAAATAGCCCCCGCAATACCTAAGAATGAAGCAGCTGATAAATAGTCCCCCGCTATCGCCATGCCGTTTTGCCAACCAGACAAAGATCCGCCAGCTGTGTAGAATTCACTTGCCGTTGAAGTTCTCTTTGCTGCCCAATAAGTTACTACTAAAGTTGCTGCTATAACAGTAACGAAAATAAGAATAGAAATGATACCCAATTAGAACGCCCCCCTTTATATCGATCTCTTTTATTTGAGAATATTTTTTGCAATGATTTCTTCAGCTTCGCTATCGAAGCTTGAGGATTTTTTCAAATAGATTGTTGCAAACGTCCAAGTCATAATAAACATTGCAAATGAGTAAACCCATGTCCATGTGATCCAGCCAACTGCTTTCGTTTCAAGTACGCTTGTATACCCTGTTAAAATCGGAAGCAAAAAGTAAGCAGCAAAAAACATGACTACATATGGTGTCATAAACGCATTTTTCCGCTTGACCAATGCTTTAAACTCTGGAGTTTCAACTAATCTCTCATAATCTAAGTTGCCTGAACGTGTTTCTTTACGAGCAGTACTACTCATTTTTTCATCCCCTTTTTTGTATGATGTCCCTTTTAAAACCTTCTCCCTTAGATAAATAATTTGTGGACTACCCTCTTAACCCCTTTTTTTGAATCACCCCCTTAAATTCATTAGAGGTCGTCCTATTTTTTATCAGTAAGCCCTAAATGGTGGGCTTATTGTAACCTATGTGTGAGTTGTGTTGTTTATGAGAATTTTAGTAGATTTTTATTTTTCTATTATTTCAGTCCGATGATGAACTGGACGGTCTCCCAGAACGGCAGCGGCACCATTATGACTTTGATTAATACATAACCAAATAGGGCTGCGAATGGGACAACCAAGAGTCCTGCCTTCTGCTTCCTTAAGGCAAAGACGACACAGAAGAGCGTTAGGAAACTGTATAAAGCCACTAAAAACATCCATGATCCCTCCCAATTTCTCTATTACTTTTTCTACCAGACATGAATTTATAACTATATTACATGTAAGCGTATTCAACATATGATAGAAAAGTAAGATTTATTCCGCCTTTTGTCTGTTAGGGCTGAGCTGTTTTTGAGCTCCTCTTTTTCAATATAATTTTAGGCAGAGAGTTGTGACGTTTTTAGTAATTTTTTGAATATTTCCATAGTTGTATTATTCCAGAATATAGGTGCTATCGTCAAGAATTTTTTTATAAATTTATTATAATTTTTTGTCGATTTGTGGTTAGACACGTTTTTGTAAGCCTGAATGTGACAAATTCGTGACCGTTTTGCGAGGCTATATTTTTATATTAATATAATGTTATTTCGGGGTTGTGGGTTAGGTTTGCGGGAGGATTTGTGGATTTTGTGCCGGTTGTTTTTTTATTTTATAGATGATGGTTTGTGGTAGGTCTTTGTTTTTATAGGTAAATTGGTATTATATATAGTGATTTATTAAGTTTTCTATAGTACAAATGCACTAATTAGGAGATTTGTGAATTACTATTTTTTATAAGTTTTTTTACAAAAAAAGAAGACCTTGAAGTTGTGTGGATTTTTCAAGGCCTTTCATTATTTTGTTGTCCTAAATCAAATACGACTTGGCGTATTTGTGCCCAGATTTTTTCGAGCTTGCTCGAAAAACTACCTTTGAAAATCGCAAGGCTCGCCGGAGGCTTTAACTTTATTCAGTAGGGGTTGAACCTACTGAATAAAGTTAACCTCTATTCGTGCTAATAGAAGCGTCGGTTTCTGGTTTTTCAGTACCAGATTTGTCTTCTTTTTTATCAGAAGGCTGATCTTTCACTTCATCAGCAGGTGGTTCACTTTGCTCCGGTTGTTTTTCCTCACCAGTTTCAGGCTCTGTTGCTTGATCATTAGCATCAGTTGCCCCTTCTTCTTTCACTTGTTCAGCTGATTCTTCTGCTTTTGAAGCATTTTCAGTTGCCTGATTTTCAGCTTCTGAAAGTGGTTTGTTGAATAAAACATTAGGATTTAGAGGGTCGTTGTTTTGACGAATTTCAAAATGTACGTGGATTCCAGCGTCTTTGTTATAAACGCTTGTTCCAGCTGTACCGATGACATCGCCTTGGTCTACTTGAATCCCTGCTTCCACGTGCATTTCATCTAAACTTTGATAGAATGTGGTTACGCCATTTTCATGCTCAATTTCTACTACGTTTCCTAGAAGCGAATCGTTTTCAGCTCTAACGACTGTGCCACTTAACGAAGCTACTACGTCAAAGCTTTCGCCATTTTCTTGGGCGATATCGATGCCAGTGCTAGGATAATACGTATTATTATAGAAAACGAGTGCGGCTTCTTGTTCTTCACTGGATGCATCATTATCATAGAATTCCTTCTTAATGACGACTGATTTTTCATCCATTACAGGCATTTTGAAGTTTTCTTCAGTTGCAGTAACAGGAATTGCTTCTTGGTTGGTAAAGTCTGTTGGTTGGTTGGTAGCTACGTTTTGCGTTTGCTCGTCTTTGTCTGTACCGAACAGGTTGCCTGTAGCTGCTTGGAACCAAAGTACTCCTGTCAAAATTAATGCTGCACTTGCAATGTAAACTGATGGAAGCACCCATTTCTTTCTGATAATACG
>JAEWMK010000380.1 GCA_023457235.1 Bacillota bacterium | reverse complement strand
TTTCGATATGGAGCGAATCCTGCGTGTCATGCGTCCGATGGAGGACCAGGTCGTCATTAAAAAGAGCGGAATGCATGCTGTCGAAGACTATATTATGAGCCGCTATCAAATGTATTGGCAGGTCTATTTTCATCCGGTGACACGGAGTGCAGAGGTTATTTTAACGAAGATTCTTCATCGTGCCAAAAAGTTATACCAGGAAGGTTACAAATTCGCAATGGAACCGACGCATTTTTATTCACTATTTAATGGGAATGTAAGTCTGAAAGATTACTTGGCATTGGATGAGTCGGTCATGTTGTTCTTTTTCCAAAATTGGATGCATGAAGAAGACGCGATTTTAAAGGATCTATGTACCCGCTTTATGAATCGTAACCTGTTCAAGTACATAGAGTTCAATCCGAATTCCGGTTACATGAAGTTAATGGAATTAATGAAGCTTTTTAATGAGGTTGGAATCGATACGAATTATTATTTAGAGGTTGATTCGTCGTCTGATTTGCCATATGATTTTTATCGGCCAGGAGAAGAAGGGGAGCGAATCCCCATCTATTTATTGATGCCGAACGGCGAGCTGCGTGAGCTTTCCCGTGAATCAGAGATTGTTGAATCGATTTCCGGTAAAAAAAGAACCGACCATAAACTTTATTATCCCGGGGATTTTGTCGACAATCTCCCTGAGGATGACGTAAAGAAAAGAATAAAAGAAATATTGCAAGGATAGGAGAGGGCTTGATGTTACAGGATCATGCTAAATTGATGAAGGTATTTTCATATGCGGGGGAAATCGTTGGAAGAAAAAAACTCCAAAAGATGGTTTACATCGCAAAAAAACTCCAATTTCCTTTTAATGAAAAATATAATTTTCACTTTTTTGGCCCATATTCAGAGGAATTAACATTACGGGTCGAGGAGCTTGAAAACAATGGTTTTTTAAGCGAGCAAAAAGAAAAAAAGGGCGGCTACGTGCAATATCGCTATACATTATCCCAAGAAGGCGAGCAGTTCCTAAGCCACTTCGAAGTAGACATGCCACACTTAGAATCATGTGTGAAAAATATGAACGAACAAAGCTCCCGCTTCCTAGAGCTTGTCTCAACCGTACTTTATTTTGATGACCTTCCAAAGGATCAAGTAAAAGAAAAAGTATTCACATTAAAAGCGAAACAACGTTACACAGAAGAAGAAATTGAGCAGGCCTATCAATATATCGAAAGTCTGCGTGAACAAACAATAACAATGGCTAGGTCAGTATAGACCTAGCCATTTTTCGCTTCTAATAACATCAACGGCACATATATCTCCTTAAGGTGGGTAATTTAACATTATTACTTATCTACAAAATAAGGAGAGTATCTATATGGATTACAAATTATTTAAATCAATTAATCAACTTTCTGGTCGTTGTACTTCTATCGATTTTCTAATGATATTTTTATCGAAAAATGTTCGTTATGTATTTGCATTTGTTATGATTTTCATGTGGTTTAGAAAGACTTCGAATAAAAAAGCAGTGTATTGTGCGGGGATTTCTTCAGGAATTACTTTGATAATTAACGTTTTAATTAAAAGGTTGTATTATAGACCGCGTCCATTTATAAAACATCGTATCGGAATTCTCATTCCTTCAAAAATGGATTCCTCATTTCCAAGTAAACATACCCTATTGGTATTTGCTATAGCAACTTCTATTTTCTTTCAGGAACGTCTTCTTGGAACTATTATGTGGATTTTATCTTTGTTAACTGGTTTCTCCCGTATTTGGGTAGGTCATCATTATCTTACTGATATTATTGGTAGTGCGTTAATAGGTAGCATTACCAGCGTTTTGGTTAATAAAATAACGCCCACTACTATGTGAGCGTTATTTTACGAATGAAATTTATTTATTTTTGATTATCTTGGTTGGGAATTAATTCCTCCGAAAACTCTGTTAAAGCAGCCATATTTGGCATCGGCCCTGCTGTACTTGATCGAACCCTATTCATTATATTCTGAATAGGTTGTTGGATATTCATGTTTCGATTTTTTCGTAAACCATAAGCGGCTGCACTAACCCCAAGACCTAGCAAGGAAGCCCAAATCATCCCTCTATTGTTTCTTCTTTTACCAAACATATTTAAAATATTTAGTCCTCTTCTTGTCATAAAGAGCGTAGATAACCAATTATTCAATTTGGAGCCACTTCCTTTATAGAGATTGAAAAGCAATTTTATTGCTTTCCATGCTTTAATATGTGCTTTCTGTGATTGTTAATACTGGTAATGATGACTAGGTCAGTATAAACCTAGTCATTTTTCGCCTCTAATATTATTACTCGTTCGCCATCTTTCCGCCTACGCTAAGGTTTGTTTTTGGCATGTCCTCGATCATAACGTGAACTCTGTCAGCTGGTGCTCCTGTTGTTTCAACAACCGCTACAGTTATTTTTTCCGCTAAAGCCTTCTTTTGTTCATCAGTACGTCCTTCTAACATTTTAACTGTTACATATGGCATAATTTTTCTCTCCTTCATTGTTTGTTATAGTCTTTTTTATGATTCGTTAATAAAATAAAAAAATCCTGCATTTTTCAACAAGTCACGAAAGGTGAAGTTTCTGTGTTAGGATGCTAAAATAAGGATATTATGTTAATGATAGTATTTAACTTAATTCAGTAACTTACTGAATTAAGTTAAAGCCTCCGGCGGATGCCTCAGATTTTCAAAGGTAGTTTTTCGAGCAAGCTCGAAAAAATCTGGGCGCAAATATGCCAAGGCGCATTTGATAATTGAAAAGTTTATTTTTTAAAAGATAAGGGGTGCTTGAATAAAATGGAAAAAAGCCAAGGTACTGGTTTTAATATTATAAAGAATGATTCAACAGACGGGCATGGTGGCTATGGTGTTGGGGCTATTAGCCTGAATAATGTTTCACCCGTCATGATTGATACGGAAACACAGGAAGCCTTTATTGATATGGGGGCGCTGCATGCTAGAAGTAAAATTGAAAAAGGAATCAAGATGCTAACGAATCGAGACGAAGTTCCAAACGGCAAAACATATTGGGTTATTTGGGTTACCGTTCACCACAAGCAAGAAGGACCGTATTATCATGGGCTTGGGGCGTGTGAGCTCTTCATCGATAGTGAGGCTAGACGCGGCTATAAATCAATGCCAGAGCATGTGAACAACATGGATCGTTCCCTAAAAGGCAGGGTAATCGTAAATAATATGGATGAGCAATCCAGACGGGTTTTAGGTGAATTTTTGAAAAACTTTAACCAGGAAATGTGGGATAATTCCTCAGAGGAGTTAAAAAACTCCTTGCTACCTGAAAAATAAGTGTTAGAGGGTGATTAAAATCTCCTGACCTCACAATTTTGAAGTATTTTTTTAAGAAGTTGCGATAGAGTTATTTAAATTTTTGGACTATTTTTGAACATTCTGTGAACATCTTGAGGTTTTTCTTAAAAGAAAGTAAACTAATAATTAGTCTAAACTCACACATAGACTAGGACAGAAAGAAACCAAGGCGCCCACTTATAGGGAACCTTGGTTTCTTTTCTTTTTTGTCTAGCTCCAGCACCCAGCGACTCGAAAAACTTCACCCGCCTCCCTACGATAAGTCAATATCGTTTCGCTCCGCTCAACGTGTTTCCTTTATCTCAGTCGACGTGCTCCAGTTTTTTCGTCGCTAAACGGGGTGCTTGCGCTTTTCTTCCTACCACCATTTAAATATTTTCTCAAACCAACCTTTTTCCGGCTGTTCTTCTAAACCTTTTTTATTTTCATGTGGGCTATCTTCACCATTCGGCAGGTGCACCGAACAATATTCTGTCGGTTCTGTGCCTTCTGCAAAATAAGTTAAGCGGGCATTTTTGCAATCACTTGTTGCAAGTAAGCCGTTCGCTGGGTCGACATAAGCGGGAACGACACCTTTTGGAGGTTTAAACCCTATAAATGGTTTGTCCTGCAAAGCTTCTTCCATATATTTTGCCCAAATTCGTTTTGCATAGGCCCTTTCGGCAACTATGTCAATTGTTTCATCCCGGTCATAGCCAATCCAAACCCCTGTTACGAGCTGTGGGGTAAAGCCGATCATCCAGCTGTCTGTTTTTGTTGTACCAGATTTGCCAGCATATAGACGTGTCAGCCCATTGGCGATCGATTGACCAGTCACAGACGTATAGGAATTTAATTTTTTATCAAACATTCCGGTCATTAAATGGGCTGTAACAAAAGAAAGGGCTGGATCCAAAACTTGTTCTTTTTCCCGTTTGTTCCGATAAATGACCTCGCCTTGATGGTTGACGACTTTTTCGATAAAAATCGGAGTGACCGAATTTCCGCCGTTAGCAATCATCCCGTAAGCCTTCACCATGTCAATCATTTTGACAGAGGATGTTCCAAGCGCCAGGGAAGGGACTGCGGTTAGGTCACTTGTAATGCCGAGCTTCTTAGCCGTTTCTACAAGCTTATTGACACCTAAAAACATATGGGTCTTCACAGCGTAAATATTGTCAGATAAAGCAAGGGCTTGGGCCATCGTTATAAAATCATTGGCATAGTAATTATTATAATTGTCAGGGCGGTAAACAGACCGGCCCTCATCATACGGAAAACTCATCGGTTCGCTGCGCATGATTGTCGAAGGTGTATAGCCATTCTCCAATGCCGCGTAAAAAAGAAACGGCTTAAACGTCGAACCCGGCATCCGTTCAGCCTGAGTTACCCTATTAAAAGGACTTTTTATATAATCACGACCACCTACCAATGCCCGTACTTTTCCGGTCTTCGGCTCCATTGACATCAGGGCAACCTGAATTTCCGAGTTCGGATTGATGATGTTGGCAACATTGGTTTCGGCAATTTCCTGAGCCTTTGGGTCCAAGGTTGTATAGACACGAAGTCCACCTAATTCAATCGTCCGCTCATCAAGTTTTACAACATCCTTTAACGCAAGTTTTACAGCATCCTGGAAGTAGGGTGCAATTTCTTTATGGGTAATGTCGTGATCTGTATTGAATTGTAATGGTATTTCGAATGCTTTATTTACTTGGGCTTCTGTGATCAGGCCATTATTTTCCATCGACTGTAAAACTATTTTTTGTCTAGTTTTTGCTTTTTTTTCATCATTAAAAGGCGAATAATAGCTTGGCGCTTTCGGAATTCCTGCTAGCATTGCTGCTTCCTCTAATGTTAGATCTTTTGCATGTTTGTTAAAATAATAGTTTGCCGCCGCTTCAATTCCATAAGCACCATGTCCATAGTAAATCGTATTTAAGTAGCCCTCCAAAATTTCATCCTTACTGTAGTTCGTTTCAAGCCGAACCGTATACAGGGCCTCATCAAATTTCCGTTTCCACGTCTTATCATGCTCGAGGAATAGGTTACGGGCATATTGCTGGGAAATCGTGCTTGCCCCTTGAACCTTGGCCATCGCTTTAATATCGGCAATGATAGCCCCGACAATCCGCTTCACATCGAAGCCATAATGATTATAAAACTTCCGGTCTTCAATCGAAATTGTCGCATCGATAACCTCTTGCGAAATTTCACTTAAAGGCATCCAATAACGGTTCTCCCCATTATGAACACTTTCGCCGATAATCGTTTTCCCATCATACGCGTAAAAAATCGTCGTTTGCGGGACTGAGAGAGGCGGCGGCCCTTTCGCGAAGCCATAGGTTATAAGGC